>NZ_DDVT01000003.1:0-232105 GCF_002345795.1 Tatumella sp. UBA2305 | reverse complement strand
CGAGTTCTTTATGTGAGGGCATATTTCTTTCCACCTGATTAAGGATAATTATATGAAATTAAGCAATTAGAGCCGGTCTGCCAGCATATCTTCCAGTTTTTGCTGGTCTGTGGCGAACTGACGAATACCTTCCGCCAGTTTATCTACTGCCATGGCATCCTGGTTGTGTTGCCAGCGAAATTCATCTTCTGACAATGGTGCTGGTTGATGAAATGCTTCCACCGACGCCTGAAGTTTTTGTTCCACCCTGGCATCGCTGTTTTTAAGTGCATGGAGTAATTCCGGAGAAATCGTTAAGCGATCACAGCCAGCAAGCGCAAGAACCTGCCCGGTATTACGGAAACTGGCCCCCATAATTATGGTGGAATAACGATGCTTCTTATAATAGTCGTAAATATTACGCACCGATTTTACTCCTGGATCCTCATCCGCCTGATAAGAGGTTTCAGGATTACGGCTGTGATACCAGTCATAGATGCGGCCGACAAATGGCGAAATCAGATAAACCCCCGCTTCAGCGCAAGCCCTGGCCTGGGCAAAGGAAAAGAGCAGGGTAAGATTGCAGTTTATGCCCAGTTGCTCCAGTTCCTCTGCAGCCTTAATACCTTCCCAGGTGGAGGCTAACTTAATCAGAATTCGTGACCGGTCAATATTTTGTTCTTCATACATCCTGACCAGTTTTTCTGCTTTAGCCACGCACATTCCCCGGTTAAATGATAATCGCGCATCGACCTCTGTCGAAATTCGTCCCGGAATGCTTTTAAGAATTTCAACCCCCAGATTGACAGCCACCCGGTCGCTGGCATTAATGATTCTCGTCTCTTTATTGCCCCCTTGCAGATTAGCGTAGCGGATAGCATCATCGATTAACGGCTGACAGGCAGGTAATGCAGCGGCTTTCAGGACCAGAGAAGGGTTAGTGGTTGCATCTTGTGGCTGGTAATCGCGGATTGACTGTATATCTCCACTGTCAGCGACTACGGTTGTGAATTGTTTTAACGCATCGAGCTGGTTCATGAAACGGCTTCTCATCCTTTATGAGCAAATTATTCCATCGTACACGGAATAATTGATAACAGGAATTTAACACTCTGCCGGATTTTGCGCGCGAAGAAAATATGTTTTCTCCGATAATAGTGAAAGGTAAGCGGATGAAAAGTGCGGAAACAGCTGCGGGAACGTTGTAAATCCGTGTTCGCCCGCAGCAGAAGTCATGATCAGACCCAGTTTTTAACGGGCAGAAAATGCTGATATAACTCAGCTTCAGGACTACCGGGTTGTGGATGATAGTTATATTCCCAGCGAACCTGAGGAGGCATGGACATCAGAATGGATTCCGTTCTGCCGCCGGTTTGTAAACCGAACAGGGTACCACGGTCCCACACCAGATTAAATTCAACGTATCTGCCACGGCGATATAGCTGGAATTCGCGTTCACGCTCTCCCCAGGGCAGAGATTTCCGACGTTCCACTATCGGCAGATAGGCCTGTGTAAAACCTTCGCCCACGGCGCGGGTGAAAGCAAAACAGTGCTCAAAATCAGGGCTGTTCAGATCATCAAAAAACAGACCGCCAATGCCTCGTTGTTCGTCACGGTGACGCAGGTAAAAATAGTCATCACACCATTTTTTATAACGCGGAAAAACATCGTCCCCAAAAGGCTGACAGAGATCTTTTGCGGTCTGGTGCCAGTGAACGGCGTCTTCTGTAAAACCGTAGTAAGGGGTCAGATCAAAACCACCACCAAACCACCAGATGGGGTCGGCTCCTGGTTTTTCCGCAATAAAAAAACGGACATTTGCATGGCTGGTCGGAACATAGGGATTATGCGGATGAATCACCAGCGAAACGCCCATAGCTTCGAAGCTACGTCCGGCCAGTTCAGGGCGATGTGCGGTGGCCGAGGCTGGCATACCCTGACCATATACATGAGAAAAGTTAACGCCTGCCTGCTCAAAGACCGCCCCATTGCGCAGAACACGAGAACGCCCGCCGCCGCCCGCTTCACGTTGCCAACTGTCTTCCGAAAATTCTGTGCTTCCATCGGCGGCAGCCAACTGTTGACAAATTTTATCCTGCAGTGACAGCAGGAACTCCTTGACCTGATTTTTGTCGGGAACGTTCATATCACATCATTTATTGTGGGATTTTGCTGATTATACCTAACTTACCCGCCGGTTGTGGATAGCGGATTCATTATAATAATTCACAATTCCTTCGGTAATCGCCGTAGCAATCTTGTGGCGGAAGGCGGTTGAGCCGAGTAATTTCTCTTCTGCCGGATTGGTAATAAATGAGGTTTCCACCAAAACTGAAGGGATAGAAGGTGATTTCAGTACCGCAAAAGCCGCCTGTTCAGTGTGCTGGCTATGCAGATGATGAACCGGGCGAATTTTATCCAATACATGTTTACCCAGAGTCAGACTGTTTTTGATGGTATTGGTCTGCACTAAGTCAAACAGGATCTGCTGCAGATAGTGGTCTTTTTCCCGTACTTTTACTCCTGCTACATCATCGGCCGCGTTCTCGCGTTCAGAGAGGTAACGGGCCATAGCACTGGTAGCTCCACGGTTTGACAGTGCGAAGACTGATGCGCCATGAGCTTCAGGACTTGTGTAACCGTCCGCATGAATAGACATAAACAGATTCGCCCCGTGTTGACTGGCGATTTCAACTCTTTGGTAAAGCGGGATAAAATGATCGCTGTCACGTGTCAGGCGGGCTTCTATATGTGGATGGTTACTCAGTAACTGACGTATAGTGCCGGCAATTTCCAGCACCACATGTTTTTCCATGGAGCCTTCTTCTCCCACTGCACCGGAGTCAATTCCCCCATGGCCTGGATCGATCATGACAATAAACTTACCATTTGTGGCAGCTTTTTTTGTTGCAGGATGGCTGCCTGGAGTGGATTTAATGGATGACTCCCGTGCTAATACGGCTCGTGGAGACAACACGGCCAGCGCCAGGCCGGAAAAGATTAACTGGCGGCGATTGACCAGTTGTTTCAGTAGGGACATTTTTTTCATCTGCAGTTCCATCTCCGTCCGGATTAAAATAATAAATCGTCACCCCTTTGTTATATCGTAACATTCGGATTATTGCGACCAGCCAAATATTTCAGCCTTTTACCGAGTATTGCAGTTCTGTTCTTTACAAAAGGTAGTTTTTTCTGCTTTTGTGAGTCTTACAGGGTTGCAGATAAAGTGTAAAACGCCATAATCAGCCAATATCAGTGACTACAGGGGCATCGCGATGGAAATTCGTGGATTTCGCCAGGAAGATTTTGATGAGGTCATTACCTTATGGGAGCGTTGTGATTTATTACGTCCCTGGAATGATCCTGAAATGGATATTGAAAGAAAAATGCAGCATGACCCGGATCTGTTTCTGGTGGCTGTGGCCGGAGGGCAGGTGGTGGCTACTCTGATGGGCGGATATGACGGACACCGTGGTTCAGCCTACTATCTGGGGGTTGATCCCGATTTTCGGGGCCGTGGTTATGCCAATGCTCTGATGAACCGGCTGGAAAAAAAACTCATTGCCAGAGGATGTCCGAAAGTTCATCTGATGGTTCGGGAAGAGAATGACGCGGTGATGGGTTTTTATGAAAAGCTGGATTACGAAATCGTTGATTCCGTTCTTTTAGGGAAGCGGCTGATTGAAGATCGGGAATATTAAGATTAATGCGTGGGATTTTCACACTGTACCAGGATAACTGATTAACATTGATTCACTATTCTCCCGAAAATTATGACAGTGAAGGGCAGCTTAAACTGCCTTTTTTGTTCTGGCTGATTCTGATATTACAGGCACGTACCTGGATAGTCTTAGTGATTGCCGGTGCGTCAAGGCAACAGGGCGAGACATTGCTGAGTTTATTTTATCCGGACAGGCAAGGTTTTTATCCTGGTCTGGCACTGGGACTGATCGCTGTGGCTGCATTTTTACTTAGTGGTTACCGTCAGCGGATGATGCGTCTGTGGTCGGCCTGGCGTTGGGTGCTGGTCGCCGGTTCATTGATAACATTCGGCTGGCAACTGACACAACTCAATTATGTTCTGTTAGAGCAGTCGCCGGCGCCGGTCATTTTACTGATCTGTGACCTGTTATCCGCTTACTGGCTACTCGCGAACCACAGATTACGGGACTGTTTTATACCCGACTCTTCTGCCGGCGAATAAACTTTTTACGGTTTTATCACTCCAAGCTGACATTGAGCAAATGTAAAAGGGACAGAAATGTCGATGAAATTATTGAAAACCACACTGCTAACTGGTGTGCTGATCGTGAGCGGTTGTGCCGGTACTGCGCAAACCAGTCATAGTACCGATAGTGTTAAATGGTGGAACCCGCTGACGTATTCCTGGTCATCTGCATTGCCCTGGCACTGGTTTGGGTCTTCACTGGAGGTGACTGAACAAGGAGTTGACGGGTTAAACAGCATGACACCCATGACTGAGTCCGGCATTCGTAGCGGATTAGGCAGTCATTATCAGTTGCGGGAGGGTATGCGTACCGAAAAAGGCGAGATTGTCACTTTCTGGCAGGCTTTGAAAGACGGTCAGGTAATGCTGAACATTCAGGGCCAGAGTACGGTCTCGCGTATCGAGGTATCTGACCCCGGAGTCGCTACCTCTGACGGAGTGAAAATTGGCAGCAAGTTCTCCCGGGTTTACAGCAAAGCCTTTGGTCATTGCCAGCCAACGGCTAATGGTGATGTTGTCAGTTGCCGGGCGCCTGATAGCCAGCATATCCTTCTGGAATATCAGGGAGAATGGCATGGTCCACAGGGGATAATGCCGGCCGACGATACACTGCAAAACTGGACCCTGTCACGGATTATCTGGCAGCAATAGTCGCGGATGATTCGCTATTACTCAGATGAAATAATCTTCTGATCTACAATAAGTTTTTGAATCACATTTCCGGTATAATTAATTAAAAATTAACTGTTTTTACTTAATTCCGGAGATGTGAGTAGTGGCAGACTATCAGAGTGGTATATTGCCTGAACATTGTCGTGCAGGACTTTGGCTGGAGGGATTTTTTAGAGCTGATACGGCGCAAGCCGGACCTCAGATACGTTTATTCCTCGATCGCCAGGCAGAATTGCAGCAAAAATATCCTGATGCCCGCCTGGGTAGTGTGATTGCTTTTGGCGATGAGATATGGCGTAAAATGAACGCTTCATCAGCGTCGGCCCCGGAGCTGAAGCCGTTTCGGGCGCTGGGTAAAGGTATGGCTCCGGCAACCCAGAGTGACGTGCTGATTCATATTCAGTCACAACGTCAGGATGTCAATTTTGCACTGGGTCAGATTGCTATGGAGCTGTTCGGCCCATTACTGGATATTCGCGAGGAAACGCAGGGCTTTCGCTGGGTTGAAGATCGCGACCTGAGTGGTTTCATTGATGGAACCGAAAATCCTCAGGGAGAAAAACGTCATCAGGTAGCGATTATTGCCGACGGTGAAGATGCCGGGGGCAGTTATGTGCTGACTCAGCGCTGGATACATAATCTCACCCCCTGGAATAAACTGCCGGTGGAAAAACAGGAAGCGATGATTGGTCGTACAAAACAGGCCAATGAAGAGTTGCCGGCTGAATCCCGGCCAGTGACTTCTCATCTGAGTCGCGTCGATCTGAAAGAGGATGGGGCAGGGCTGAAGATTTTACGCCAGAGTCTGCCCTACGGATCGGTTAGCGGGACGCATGGACTCTACTTTATTGCTTACTGTGCACGTCTGCATAATATTGAGCAGCAATTGCTAAGCATGTTTGGTGAAACGGACGGTAAATACGATGGATTACTGCGTTTCTCTAAACCAGTCAGTGGCAGCTACTTCTATGCCCCTTCGCTCAGTCAGTTAACCCGCCTTTGATTTCAATTCACAGCCATGGTCGCCGGTATCTCTGAATGTTATAAGAGGGCTATGGCTGTTAGTTTTTTCCCGAAGTCCTGAAGTTTGACCTGCAGTTGGTCCGCAATTCCATCCCCTTATGCATTTTTAAACTTTTAAAGCAATAAACGGTATATAAAACCGCTACAGCTTTACCCTGAGAAATAAATACACTAATTATGCGGCTAACGGGTGCCGCTCAAGTGCTCAGAGGTTGGCCAATGAATATTATGGGAAAAAAATGGATCGGTGCTGCATTACTGACGTTGATGACGGCTGGTGCAGCCAATGCTACAACTTTACTTAACAGTTCTTATGACGTTTCCCGTGAATTATTCACTGCATTGAATCCGTTATTTGAAAAGCAATGGGATCAGGCTCATCCCGGAGATAAACTGACAATACGTCAGTCTCATGGTGGCTCATCAAAGCAGGCTTTGGCTATTTTGCAGGGATTACGAGCCGATGTGGTGACTTATAATCAGGTTTCTGATGTACAGATTCTGCATGATCGTGGCAATCTGATCCCCGCAAACTGGCAAACCCGTTTGCCCAATAACAGTTCACCGTTTTATTCCACCATGGCGTTCCTCGTCCGTAAAGGAAACCCTAAACATATTCATGACTGGGCTGATTTAACCCGCAGCGGAGTTCAACTGATTTTCCCTAATCCCAA
This sequence comes from Tatumella sp. UBA2305, assembly GCF_002345795.1. Taxonomy (NCBI): domain Bacteria; kingdom Pseudomonadati; phylum Pseudomonadota; class Gammaproteobacteria; order Enterobacterales; family Erwiniaceae; genus Tatumella; species Tatumella sp. UBA2305. The sequence continues at coordinate 225,528 of NZ_DDVT01000003.1, read as the reverse complement.
AACCTCCGGAAATGGTCGTTATACCTGGCTGGCAGCCTGGGGCGCCGCCTCCAAAGCTGATGGTAATGATCAGGCAAAAACCGAAGCCTTTATGACGCAATTTGTGAAAAACGTTGCAGTATTTGATACCGGCGGCCGGGGAGCGACTACGACCTTTGCTGAGCGTGGGCTGGGGGATGTCCTGATAAGTTTTGAATCAGAGGTGAATAATATTCGCCTGCAATACCCTAAATCTGAGTTTGAGGTTGTGGTTCCGAAAACCAACATTCTGGCAGAATTCCCGGTTGCCTGGGTAGATAAAAACGTCAAAGAAAATGGGACTGAGGACGCAGCAAAACAATACCTGCAATTTCTCTACACTCCACAGGCCCGCAAGGTCATTCTTGGCTTCTATTATCGTGTTAACGATCCGAAGCTAATGGCTGAAAATAAAGCACGTTTCCCGGATGTTTCGCTATTCCGTGTTGAAGATGTTTTTGGCAGTTGGGATAACGCTATGAAGACTCAATTCGCCAATGGCGGAGAATTTGATAAATTGCAGTCAGCAGGACATGAGTAATGAAATCTGTGCGTCATAAACGGGTGTTGCCCGGATTTGGATTAAGTCTGGGTACCAGTCTCTTTTTTACCTGCCTGGTATTATTACTGCCGATGAGTGCGTTGGTCATTCAGCTTTCAAAAATGACCTGGGCTGATTATTGGCACGTAGTGACTGAACCGGAACTGGTAGCCGCGTATAAGGTCACTATTTTATCAGCCGCACTGGCATCAGCATTTAACGCGGTGTTTGGCATGCTGATGGCCTGGATACTGACACGCTATCAGTTTCCGGGGAAAACGCTGCTTAACGGATTAATGGATCTGCCGTTTGCTCTGCCGACCGCTGTGGCAGGTCTGACGCTGGCGGGAATTTTTTCGACGACCGGCTGGTATGGCGAATGGCTGGCACAGTTTGGAATTAAAGTGTCCTATACCTGGCTGGGTATTGCAGTTGCTATGGCATTTACCAGTATTCCTTTTGTGATTCGTACCGTGCAACCGGTACTGGAGGAACTGGGACCGGAATATGAAGAAGCCGCAGAAACACTGGGCGCCAGCCCCTGGCAGGCTTTTTACCGTGTGATACTCCCTGAAGTCGCTCCGGCCTTGCTTGCCGGTACCGCGCTATCGTTTACCCGTAGTCTGGGTGAATTTGGCGCAGTCATCTTTATTGCCGGGAACATTGCCTGGAAAACCGAGGTGATTTCGCTGATGATTTTCATTCGGCAGCAGGAGTTTGATTTTCCGGCATCCACCGCGATTGCTTCGGTGATTATGGCGGCGTCATTGTTACTCTTATTTGGGATTAATGTACTGCAGAGCCGTTACGGTCGTCGCCTGGGAGGCCACTAATGACTGAATTAACTTCCGGCAGTTATGCGGCTAAATCACAGTTTCGCTGGGGCCGCTTTTTGCTGATTAGCCTGGGGGTACTTCTTTCGGTTCTGATGCTTGTTGTGCCTTTAATCTCCATCTTCTGGCAGGCATTGGGTAAAGGAGTAGTCGCGTCATTACATAGTCTGACCGATCCGGACATGTTACACGCCATCTGGATGACGGTAATGATTGCTCTGATCACTGTGCCGGTAAATCTGGTGTTCGGGATCTTACTGGCATGGTTGGTCAGCCGGTTTAATTTTCCAGGTCGTCAGTTATTACTGACGTTATTTGATATCCCGTTTGCTATTTCTCCGGTTGTCGTCGGTTTACTGTACCTGTTGTGCTGGGGAGTTAATGGCCCGCTGGGGCACTGGCTGGATGCTCATAATATTCAGATTATGTTCGCCTGGCCGGGTATGGTTCTGGTCACCATTTTTATCAGCTGTCCGTTTGTTATTCGCGAGCTGGTCCCGGTGATGTTGAGCCAGGGGAGCCAGGAGGATGAGGCCGCAATCCTGTTAGGTGCCAGTGGCTGGCAGATGTTCCGTCGGGTCACCTTGCCAAATATTCGTTGGGCATTGCTGTATGGACTGGTACTGACCAATGCCAGGGCGTTAGGTGAATTTGGAGCAGTATCGGTAGTCTCCGGATCTATTCGCGGTGAAACCTATACCTTGCCATTGCAGGTTGAACTCATGCACCAGGATTACAATGAAGTCGGGGCATTTACGGCTGCGGCATTACTGGCTCTGATGGCCATTGTGACATTATTTTTGAAAAGCGCACTGCAATGGCGACTGGAGCGTCAGCAACAGCGTCAGCAACAGGACGGCAACTATGAGCATTAATATTCATCAGATTAATAAGTCTTTCGGCAAAACCCCGGTACTGAACGATATTGACCTGGATATTTCTTCAGGAGAAATGGTGGCCTTGCTGGGGCCTTCAGGTTCCGGAAAAACCACCTTATTACGCATTATTGCCGGACTGGAACATCAAAACAGCGGTCGTATTTCCTTCCATGACCGCGATGTCAGCCATTTGCATGCCCGCGATCGCCATGTTGGCTTTGTGTTCCAGCATTATGCCCTGTTCCGGCATATGACGGTGTTTGACAATATTGCTTTTGGCCTGACCGTCTTGCCTCGCCGGGAACGTCCTTCCGCGGCCGATATCCGTAAGAAGGTGCTGAATTTGCTGGAGATGGTTCAGTTGTCTCATCTGGCAGGACGCTATCCGGCACAATTATCTGGCGGCCAAAAACAACGGGTTGCGCTGGCAAGGGCGCTGGCGGTTGACCCACACATCCTGTTGCTGGATGAACCCTTCGGGGCTCTGGATGCTCAGGTGCGTAAAGAATTACGCCGCTGGTTACGTCAGTTGCATGAAGAGTTACAGTTCACCAGTGTGTTTGTCACCCATGATCAGGAAGAGGCGATGGAAGTCGCTGATCGCATCGTTGTGATGAGTCAGGGAAATGTAGAACAAACCGGTACTCCGGAACAAGTCTGGAAGCAACCCGCATCACGATTTGTACTGGAGTTCCTTGGGGAGATTAATCGTCTGCAGGGTCACCTTGTCGGCAATAAGCTGCAGGTCGCTGGCCACCAATGGCCGCTGGATTTTACCCCTGCTGTTCAGGGAGAAGTGGATTTGTTTCTGCGTCCGTGGGAAACCGATATCAGCCGCGACCAAAGTGAAGCGACACCTCTGCCTGTTAAAGTCGTGGAGGTAAGTCCGCGGGGCCATTTCTGGCAATTAGTCGTTCAGCCGGAAGAGTGGGCAGAGGGAGATTTAACGCTGGTCTATGAGCATGAAGATCATCCCCCTGTCCGTGGTGATAAATTGTATATCGGAGTGAATAAAGCCAGAGTCTATCAGGGCGAACAGTTAGTTCAGCCTGTTGCCTTTGCCAAAACTGCCTGATATTTTCATTCCATCGTCTGTAAAACAGCCTGGCGCTATCACAGTGAACAGGCTGTTTTCGTTTCTGAATGCAGGGATCTCCCCCGTGATTACTCTGGAAAATACTATAGGTAATACCCCGCTGGTACGGTTGCAGCGGTTGGTGGTTGATAATGGCAGTGAAGTTTGGGTGAAACTGGAAGGGAATAACCCTGCCGGGTCAGTCAAAGATCGTGCGGCATTCTCAATGATCCACCAGGCTGAGCTGCGGGGAGAAATAGCCCCCGGAGATACATTAATCGAAGCTACCAGTGGCAACACAGGCATTGCTCTGGCGATGATTGCCGCCATGAAAGGTTATCATCTGAAACTGCTGATGCCTGACAACATGAGTATGGAACGTCAGGCCTCGATGAAAGCTTATGGTGCCACTCTGGTCCTGGTGAGCCAGCAGCAGGGGGGGATGGAAGGAGCCAGAGATATTGCCGCTGAAATGGCAGCCTGTGGGGAAGGTAAAATACTCGATCAATTTAATAATCCCGATAATCCGCTGGGTCATTATCTGACTACCGGACCGGAAATCTGGCAGCAGTCACAGGGCAGACTGACACATTTTGTCTCCAGCATGGGGACGACCGGGACTATCAGTGGTGTGGGGCGTTATCTGAAAGAACAAAATCCTGCGGTGCAGGTGGTGGGATTGCAACCCGAAGATGGTGCGCAAATTCCCGGGATCCGTCGCTGGTCAGAGGCTTACCGGCCGGGGATTTTTCAGGCTCAATGGGTCGATCGAACGATTGATATGTCTGAAGAATTAGCGACTGAAACCATGCGTCATCTGGCTCGCAGAGAAGGTATCTTCTGTGGCGTAAGCTCAGGTGGGGCTGTGGCCGGAGCACTGCAGATTGCTATTGATGAGCCGGGATCCCGGGTGGTGGCCATTATCTGTGATCGTGGTGATCGTTACCTTTCGACCGGGGTTTATCAATAATTCCCCCGGGATTAACTGAATTTGCAGCTACTGGATAATAATCATGTAAGGATAGTGAAAATCCTGCAGTAACTACCAGATTCTGCGGTCAGAATAGAGTCAATTTACAGAAAGGGAGCATTTCATGAAAATTTTGCTGGTCGATGACGATCATGAACTGGGAACCATGCTTAGCCAGTACCTCGAAGGGGAAGGATTTGCGACAGAGTTGGTCACTACCGGTAAAGAAGCGATCTGTAGTGCCACATCTGGTCAGTACAGCGCAATGATTCTGGATATTATGCTGCCAGATATGAGTGGCATTGATGTGCTGCGTCAAATCCGGCAACGTAGTCGTTTGCCTGTGATTATGCTCACTGCTAAAGGCGATAATATTGACAGAGTTATTGGTCTGGAAATGGGGGCTGATGATTATGTGCCTAAACCGTGCTATCCACGTGAGCTGGTCGCCAGATTACGTTCAGTGATGCGCCGTATTGATGAACAGCCTGCACCCGCAGAGAAAAAAGATATTCTGATGCGGGGTGAGCTGACACTTAATCCTGCGACCCGGGCGACAGCATGGAAAGGCGAAGCTTTCGATCTGACGGCTTCAGAATTCAATTTACTGGAACTGCTGATGTCTGCCAGCGATCGGGTGGTCTCAAAGGATGAGTTGTCTGAGAAAGCCTTAGGCAGACAGCGTGAAGCTTATGACCGAAGTGTCGATGTGCATGTCAGTAATATCCGACAGAAACTGAGCAAACTGACTAACGATCAACTAAATATCGAGACTGTCCGCAGTATCGGTTATCGTATCCGATGAGCAACGATTATCCCGGACGTTTGTTCTGGAAAATGCTTCTTGGCTTTATGCTGGTGTTCCTGGTGATTAGCCAGTTAATGTGGCTCGGGTTTAGTTTGTTGGGTTCTGAACCACCGGAACAAAGACTGACGCGTCAGTTATTGTCCACTCAACTGGAATTGGCTGCCGATCGGGTTGAGCTACAAGGACCGTCAGGTTTTCAGCAAGTAACTTCCAGATGGCCGGAATTGCTCCGCTCAGCCACTCTGTTCCGTGAGACTTTTCAACCGACAACACCTGCGGTCGCGCCGAATAATACGGATAATCAACCCGAAAATGACAAACCTGATTCTGGAAGGCCAGATCCAATGCTGACCAGGGTGGTACAGGCCCCTGATGACAAACACTATCTGATTTCGATTGATATGCGCCTGCTACATTCAGGCAGAGAATGGAAAACGTTGCCTCTCATTCAGCGCTTTTTGCATGTGCCGATGCCGGTGCTTATTTTTATTATTCCTATGGGCTTGCTGTTTAGTCTGCTGCTTGCCTGGAATTTGATCCGTCCAATGCGTCAGCTAAGGGATGGTTTCGGGCAAATTTCCAGTGGTGACCTCAGTGTCAGGTTGTATCATAAAATGCAGCGTCGACATGACGAGTTTTCTGTGGTGGCCAGGGAATTTGATGCCATGGTGGAACGATTGGATGTGCTGGTCAAAGCCAGAGAAGAGCTTCTGCACGATATCTCGCATGAATTGAGAACGCCGCTGGCCCGGCTTCAGCTGGCGACAGCGCTGGCTCGTCAGGCTCCGGCAAATGTTAATGATTCACTGGAACGGATAGATAACGAAGCCCAGAAACTGGATAAAATGATTGGCGAATTGCTGACATTATCTCGAGCTGAGCATGGGCATTCCGAACAGGACCAGTATTTTGATTTAACCAGTTTACTGGATGTCGTAGTGGCTGATGCCCGATTCGAAGCACAGGTTCCGCAGGTGAAAATTAATGTCAGCTATGATTTAAATGCTGACTTTATGGTGCAGGGTAATGCGGAGATGGTCCGTCGCTGTATCGAGAATGTGTTGCGTAATGCACTGCGTTTCTCATCTGCAGGTCAGACTATCGATATCACGATGAATTCCGGACAGGACTGGCTGACATTACTGATTAAGGATCAGGGGCCTGGAGTCGAACAGGATAAGCTTTCCAGTATTTTTGATCCCTTTGTACGGGTGAAAACGGCCAAATCAGGAAAGGGATATGGATTAGGGCTGGCGATTGTACGTAAGGTTATACTGGCCCATAATGGTGAGGTCAGAGCGCGCAATCGTCCTGAAGGGGGACTGGAGATTGCATTGCGGTTACCTCACTGGCACCCAGACTGAGCAGATGCTGGCAGGAGTCCTGCCTGTCTTGTCATCGTTTAGCTGAAGGCATACACACCAGCATCACCCCGCAAATGACAGATAAAATACCCGCCAGTGTGGTTAATGAGAAGCGTTCTCCCCAAAAGCCCAGAGTTACCGCTATGGCCCAGACAATAATATAACTGAGACTGAGTAATGCATAGGCCTTGCTCAGGGGCAGACGTTTCAGAGCCAGAAACCAGCATCCCATCGACAGAGCGTAGCCTGCAAGACCGGCCAGCAGCCATCCGGCGTCAGTCGGATGCCCGGATAACTCACGGATGATGTCCGCGATACCGGCACTGGCAGGGAAACGGCTCATCGCGTATTTCATGGCGACCTGAGCAAAACTGACCAGTAGCACACTACAGATAGCTGGGATATAACCCATCAGACAGCTCCGCTGATTAACACAATGCCGAGAATAATCAGACCTGTACCGCACCAGTGGCGCAGGCCGACAGGCTCACCCCATAGCCAGTATGCTGAAAGAGTTATCCAGATAAAATTCATGCTTAGCATCGGATAAGCAATCCCAACCGGCAGAGAACGTAACACCTGCAACCACAACAGCATAGCCAGCCCCAGGCACACGATAGCTAATCCCAGCCAGCGAATCAGATGGCCGCGACGGGAAGAGCCTGACACGGGGGCGGCAGCCTGTTTCTGACACAGCTGCCCAAGGCAGCTGATCAGGCTGGAAAGTATCAGCAACAACCAGGTCATTTCACCGGGCCGTATTCAACATACAACAGACGTCCCTGCTGATAACTAAAGTCTGGCACCGGGAGCTGTAATTGCTGCAACGCCTGGTTTTTATTTAATTTCAGTACCAGAGATACACCTTTACTGCGATGGGTGGCCAGCCAGTCAGGAAAAGCGCTGCGACTGATCAGCCGTCCCTGACCGTTCGGGTAGGCCAGCCCGTAGGCCATTTCTCCGGACTGATTGTACAGATTAATATCTGATCGTCTGAGCTGCCAGGCAATCCCTGAAGCCAGACCCACGCCATCAGCCAGAATGTAACCACTATTTTCCATACGGTCGCTGACCTTACTCAGAAAATCCTGCGGTTGTTTAGAGTCGCGAATCCGTTCAGGGATGGCATAACCCATCGTGAGAACCAGCACTAACGGGCAAAGTACCGCAACATGCCAGTATTTTTCGGCTTTCATCAGGGTCACCGCACCGATGATGGCCCAGAAAAGAAACGCCAGCATTCCCAGTGTGAAACCCATGACCTCGCCTGGTGCAAATAGTGGGTGCGATGGCAGCAAGCGGCAAACCAGCAAGGCTGCCATTCCCAGCACACCAAACATCAGATTAATCCAGCCGTTAGCCTTAGCGCTGCCCCTGATTTGTTGATATCCACCACAGGCCACATTGGCCAGTAAAATAGCCATCGGCCCGAAGCAGGGCAGGATATAGGTGGGTAATTTCCCTTTGGCGATACTGAAAAACACTAACGGCATAATCACCCACCCTGCCAGGTAAATGGCTCCTGGGTTGATATGGCGTTGCTGCCAGCCATTTTTTAGAGCTGCCGGAAGATAACCGAGCCACGGCAATGTTCCGATCAACAGAATCGGGACGTAATACCAGAAGGGGGCTTTATGCTGGGCATTCGGTTCAGCAAAACGCTGAATATGCTCTATCCAGAAGAAATAGTGCCAGAAATCAGGCTCCCGGGCATTGATTGCCAGCGCCCAGGGTAGGGTAATAATAGTGGCGCTTATCACGGCAAGCGGGCCGTAAATCAGTACTTCCTTCCAGCGGCGGGTCACAATCATCCATGGGATGATACTGATCACCGGTATGGCCAGTGCGAGGAAACCTTTGGTCATCACCCCCATACCGCAGGTGACTCCCAGTAGCAGATAGCCGGCGGCTCTTTTCCCTGAACTCTTTGCTTCGCTGGCCAGCCAGAAAGCAGCCATGGCGGCACTCATCCACAAGGTAATCATCGGGTCCAGTACTGCATAGGTACCAATGCCATAAACCAGCATACAGCTTAAATAGATAACTGCAGCTAACAGCGTTACTTTCCGGTCGCGCCAGATATTGGATGCCAGCCAGCTGACCAGCATGGCACTGACAGAGATGGAGAACACTGAGCCAAAACGAACAGCAAAATTATTATGGCCAAAAAGCCACTGGCTAATATTATTGATCCAGTATCCGGCGATAGGTTTTTCAAAATAGCGCAGACCAAAGAAATGCGGCACTACCCAGTTATCTGTGGCCAGCATCTCACGGCTGATTTCTGCGTAACGGAACTCGTCAGGCTGCCACAGTGCGCGCATATCTAACGGCAGCAGGTAACAGAGTGCAAAAAGGAACAGCAGGATAAAACCGGTTTTTGTCACTTTCATTGGTTCAACGCCGTGTAACAGGAGTTTGACATCCCAGCCAGCCTTCCCGGCCAGGTATCGAATCCCGGGTAACTTTCCCTGCTGGCAGGGAATGATCGGACTCAGGCAGCAACTCACTGAGCGGAACAAATTCAATACCTTCTTCACGCGCCATTGACAGTAGCCGGACGAAATCATTCAGACCAATGATCCCTTCCACTTCCGCATGGATAGTATAAACAGGACTGCCCTGGTCTTTATGCATAGCATCCAGAATAAAACGGTTAAACCCGGAAGCTTCCACCTGACGACCGACAACCTCATCCCAGGTTGGTAAGGTTACCGGAATCTGAACCGTGCCAGATAAGGTCGAGGTCAGTTCCGGAAGAAACGGTGCTGTCCCCCGACAGTCGCTGTTATAGCGGAATTTAAAGGGTTGTTTTGCCCTGACGACCCGTTGGTCAGCCCGCCAGCCAGCGACTGCGGAACAGGTAACTTTGGTACCGATAATGGCTTCCAGTGCCTCTTTTCCGCGTCGAATATCTGCAGTTAACCGGGATTGATCCCAGACCCCGGCCCACATTTGCCAGGCATGGTGGTCCCAGGCGTGTAAGCCGGTTTCATGATGACTTGCAGTACGGCGAATAACTTCTGCATTGCCCGTACCAATGATACGCCCTGGCCAGGCGGTACCGGCCAGTAAAATATTCCAGCCATACAACGAGGGCGCCCCCGAACGCAGCATTTTCCATAAAAATGCCGGTTTAATCAGGCGCCACAGGTGACGCCCCATATTATCCGGTCCGACACTGAAGAATACTGACGCCCGGATACCGGCATTCTCCAGGGCATCCAGAAGTGCTGGCATTCCCTGACGGGTGCCCCGCCAGGTATCAACATCAATGCGCAGGCCGACTTTTTTCATGGATTTTTATCCGACGTAATGACTGTACTCAGGAAAAAATCCAGTGTTTGCTCTACCGTGGTTTCCATTTCGGTCTGTGGTGTCCATCCCAGCAGGCGACGGGCATTACGGATATCGGGTTTACGGTGTTCGACATCCTGGTAGCCTTTACCGTAATAGCTGCTGCTTTCCACTTCCCGGTAACCGGCGAATGGCGGGAAATGGTGACGCAGCGGATGACGTTCAAAGCAGCGATACAACATTTCGGCCAGTTCTCTGATACTGGCTTCATTCTCAGGGTTACCGATATTAATAATCTGGCCATCACACTGACCATTTTTATTTTCTATAATCCGGAATAGTGCTTCGATACCATCACTGATATCGGTGAAACAACGTTTCTGTGCTCCGCCGTCGATCAGTTTGATCGGCGAGCCTTCCACCAGATTCAGGATTAACTGAGTAATCGCGCGGGAACTGCCAATGCGTGCAGAGTTCAGGCTATCCAGTCGTGGCCCCATCCAGTTAAATGGACGGAACAGGGTGAACCTCAGATGTTCTTTTTCACCATAAGCCCAGATCACCCGATCCAATAGCTGTTTGGAGACAGAATAGATCCAGCGCTGTTTGTTGATCGGACCGACCACAAGATTTGAGTTATCTTCATCAAAAGTCTTATCAGTACACATACCATAAACTTCTGAAGTTGAAGGGAAAATAATGCGTTTTTTATGTTTCACACAGCCACGGATTATTTTCAGGTTTTCTTCGAAATCAAGCTCAAAGACCCGTAACGGGTTTCGGGTATATTCGACCGGAGTGGCAATGGCCACCAGGGGTAACACGACATCACATTTTTTGATGTGGTAATCGATCCATTCCGAATGAATGGTGATATCACCTTCAACAAAATGGAATCTGTCATTAGCCAGAAAACGGGATACCGCATCAGATCCGATATCCATGCCATAGATTTCGTAATTATCGTCCTGCAGCAGGCGTTCAGTCAGATGATTACCGATGAAACCATTCACCCCAAGAATAAGTACGCGGGTACGTTTTTTATCGCGGGTCACTGGCATATTGCTTAACATCGCACCTTCCACCAGTCCCAGGGTTTTTGCCAACTCGCTACCCTGCATGTACACACTGTTATCCGTCTGGCCGGTAACCACTTCCAGTGCCCCCTCTGCAGTGGCAATGATTAACGGTGAAGTAGCAAGCACTCTGCCCGGAACCGCAGATGGCAGATCCTGGCGGACACGTGATTTCCAGACAATAAACCGGGTGGTTCCGGAAAAACTGAAGGCTCCTGGCCAGGGTTCACTCACTGCCCGAACCAGATTGTGCAGTTCGTTCGCACTGCGATTCCAGTCCAGACGTCCATCTTCAGGTGTTCTGCGCCCCACATAGGTGGCTTTGGTTTCATCCTGCGGAGTTAACTGCGACTGGCCTTTTTGGATTAAAGGCAACTGTTCGGTTAACAGCTCCCTTGCCGTATGGGTCAGCTTTTTGTGCAGGCGTAAGGCATCATCAGTATCATCAATGGTGACTATATATTGGGCTGCGATGTCGCCGGCATCGGCACGGTGTACCATTTTATGCAGAGTGACGCCGGTTTCGGTTTCACCATTGACCAGTACCCAGTTTAACGGTGCTCGTCCACGATAACGGGGCAGCAATGAACCATGAAGATTGAATGCCCCCTGCGTGGGGATCGACAGGATTTCATCACAGATCAAATCACGATAGTAAAATGAGAAAATAATGTCGGGGGAACTCTGTTTAATCCGCTCTATCCACAGAGGGTGGTTGACGTTTTCCGGCGAAAAAACTTCGATATTATGCTCTGCTGCCAGATGGGCGACCGATCCAAAGAAATGGTTTTCACCAGGATTATCCAGGTGGGTATAAATTGCCGTTATCTGATACCCGGCGTCAATCAATGCTTCAATACCGACGCATCCCATGTCGTGATAAGCAAAGACAATAGCTTTCATTTTGTTTCTTCCTCAGTAGTTGAAGCCGTGGCGTGATTGACAACTCGTTGTACGAAATAGCGCGGACGGGCTCTGACATCACTGTATATCCGGCCGATATACTCGCCCAGTAAACCCATTCCAATAAACTGGGCTCCGATAAAAATAAACAGAATAGCGAACAGGCTAAAGACACCTTCTGCACCCCAGTAAGCACCGTAAATCAGGCGCAGCACCAGTAACAGGAATGCAAACAGAAAGCCTGCGCAGGCAATCAGTGCTCCAATGACACTCAGCATTCTCAGAGGTGTGGTGGTCAGGCAGGTGACAAGGTCATACATCAGGTTAATCAGCCGCATAAAGCTGTATTTTGAGGTACCGTGTTCGCGTTCAGCATGAAGCACCGGAATTTCGGTGGTATGTCTGGCAAATGTATTGGCCAGAATAGGAATAAAAGTGCTTCTCTCCTGGCAATGCAGCATGGCTTCAATAATCGAACGGCGATAGGCCCGCAGCATACAACCGTAATCGCCCATCGCTTTACCGGTGGTACTCTGAATCAACCGATTAATCATTTTTGAAGCAATCTTACGGAACGGGCTGTCCTGTCGGTTCTGCCGGACCGTACCCACTACGTCATAACCTTGTTCGGCAGTGGTGACCAGGCGGGGGATCTCTTCCGGAGGGTTTTGCAAATCAGCATCCAGAGTGACTATCAAATCGCCAGTGACATAGCTGAAACCGGCCATAATTGCAGAATGCTGACCATAATTGCGGTTAAGCAATACTGCCACGACTGAACTGCCAGGTTGTTCTGCTGCAGCGATAATTATCTGTGCAGAGTCATCGCTGCTGCCATCATCTACTAACAAAATTTCATAGGGTCTGTTCAGCAATTCACAGGCGGCAGTGGTTCTGGAAATCAGAAGCGGAAGACTGTCCTGTTCGTTATAAACCGGAATAACGACGGAGACTTTATTTACCAGGTAAGAATTTTGCATTTCAGCTCTCTGCAATCTCATGAATAGCGGCAATGACTCTGCTGCAATCAGCATCAGTCATGTCCGGAAACAGAGGAATGGAACAAATGCGGTCACTGTTCCACTCCGTTGCGGGGAGTTGTAATAACGGGTAGCGCTCACGGTAATACTTCTGGGTATGCACCGCCCGGAAATGCATCCCGGTGCCGATATTTCTTTCTTTCATTTGTTGCATAAACTGATCGCGATTCAGGCCACAACGTTGTTCATCAACACGCAGCACAAACAGGTGCCATGCATGCTGATGTGGCCAGTCAGGAGCTTTCAGTGGCATGAAAGGGGTATCGGCCAGTTCACTAAGGTAACGCTGAGCAATAGCTTCCCGCCGTGTATTTATTTGTGGCAGACGGCTAAGCTGATTCAGGGCTATCGCTGCCTGAATATCGGTCAGGTTGTATTTAAACCCCGGAGTGATGACCTCCGCCTGAGGCTTACGACCCAGCGTTTCACGGTCAAAGGCATCGACACCCAGTCCATGGAACTTCAGGGTACGGATACGGTTAGCCAGTTCTTCATCATTGGTGACAATCATTCCGCCTTCAGCACAGGTGACATTTTTTATAGCATGGAATGAAAAAATGGCGGTCTGATGGAGGCCGACATGCTGACCTTTGTAGTAACATCCCGCCGCGTGAGCAGCATCTTCAATGACCGGAATATTATGTTGCTCTGCGATGCTACAGATGGCATCAAGGTCAGCAGGAGCTCCTGCGAAATGCACCGGGATAATGGCTTTAGTTCTGGGGGTGATTGCTGCCTCAATGGCTTCCGGGGTCACCATCAGTGTATTAGGGTCAATATCGACCATTACGGGTTCGGCACCCAGTAATGCTATCATATTGGCTGTGGAAACCCAGGTGAGGGAAGGGGTAATCACTTCATCTCCCGGGCCAATTCCAAGTGCCATTAATGTCACATGCATCCCACCGGTTGCTGAGCTGACGGCAATAGCGTGACTGGCAGCGGTTAACTGTCGAAATTCGGCTTCCAGTGCCTGATTTTTAGGACCGGTGGTAATCCATCCTGATTGCAGTACATCCCGGATAGCTGATACATCATCTTCATTCAGTGCTGGCCGGGAAAAAGGGAGAAAGTCTGTCATACATTGTCCTGGCATTAAATTTAGTGCTCTCAATAAAATGGTCATGTCGAAACAAATAAATACCCTTTATGGAACGGGATTCTACCCATACACAGATACATCGTCCGTCAACAGGCTGGTATTAATTTAATTCAGGATGAAGAATTTACATTTGTTATGATAGCTAGTGAAGAGAAAAGTTCATGCTGGTGGATGAATTTATTTTATTGTTGAGTATGAAATAAAAACTTAATCTTTCCTTAATAATATCTTAATGGGGGAGGTTAAATGAATAATAAATAAAATCGATGTTTTATTCGATTCCTTAAACCAATCCTCATATTTCATCAGGAACAGGTTGACACTTTATCAGGGTTTATACTTGCCTGCCTGCCTGCCTGCCTGCCTGCCTGCCTGCCTGCCTGCCTGCCTGCCTGCCTGCCTGCCTCTGATGGTCATTCCCGGTTTCTATGTGAGATTCATCGGGAGACAATCCATCCCCGGGGAAACAGGTTAACGGAAGTAAAAAATAATTAACTTAAGTTGCTAATGTCAGCCAGTCGAAACGACACCCCCAATGAACCCGGTAGTCTGCTAGTATTTTTCAGGATTTAGTCGGGTAGAAAAGTATTTGCGAGTATGAATATACAAGGACACATGATTTTTAAATTGTTATTAAATGAAAGCGTTTATGAGGATGCACCCTGGTGAAGATATGCTTTAGGAGAGTATTAAGATAATATTAAATTGGATATCCTGATTCGGGAAATATCTTACCAGTTTAATAATTAAGTCATTTATTTCACATAGTAATCAACAGAAAACCAAAAAAAACAGCCAGAAAAAATTCTGGCTGTGAGTTGACTGCGTTGTACTGAGCGGAAACCAATTATTTTTTGATGCGAATCACCGGTGTTTCACCCGCGACTACCTGTCCGGTCAGTTTAACCAGTTCTTTGATTTCATCCATGTTTGAGATAACAACAGGGGTGAGTGTTGATTTTGCTTTCTCCTCCAGCAGTGGGAGATCGAACTCAATCACGATATCGCCTTTCTTAACTTTTTGTCCTTCAGAAGCGATACGCCTGAAACCTTCGCCTTTCAGTTCGACAGTATCAATCCCAAAGTGGACGAACAGTTCAATACCGTTATCAGACTCGATGGAAAAAGCATGGTTAGTTTCGAAAATTTTACCGATGGTACCATCTACCGGGGCAACCATGGTGCTACCATTCGGTCGGATAGCAACGCCATCGCCGACAATTTTCTCTGCAAAAACCACATCAGGCACATCTTCAATATTTACAATTTCGCCAGACAGAGGGGCAACGATATCAATCGTACCAGAGGTACTTTCTGCTTTGTCGCCAAATAATTTAGAAAACAATCCCATGATCTTCTCCTGAGCAGTAATTTCGGTCTTACGAATAGCAGACTAGCAGAGAGTTTTCTCTTTGATGAATTTGTTCACCAGATTCATCAGGTCTTCTGCTGTAGGCTGTTCCAGTGCCTGTTCTGCTAACGCTTTAGCGTCCCCAAAATTAGTATTGCGAATAATTTTTTTGATACGTGGAATTGAAATGGCACTCATACTGAATTCGTCCAGCCCCATTCCCAGTAATAATAGTGTAGCACGTTCATCACCAGCTAACTCACCACACATCCCTGTCCATTTTCCTTCAGCATGCGAGGCATCAATGACTTGCTTGATAAGACCCAGCACTGAAGGACTCATAGGATTATAGAGATGTGAAATTCTATCATTACCACGATCGACGGCCAGAGTATACTGGGTCAGATCGTTGGTGCCGATACTGAAAAAATCGACTTCTTTAGCAAGATGGCGGGAGATCACTGCAGATGCAGGAGTTTCCACCATAATTCCGATCTCAATACTTTCGTCAAAACTTTTACCTTCGTCACGTAATTGTGACTTAAGCAACTCGATTTCGTTTTTCAAAAAGCGGACTTCTTCGACAGCAATAATCATCGGGAACATAATTCGCAGCTTACCAAAACTTGATGCTCGCAAAATAGCTCTCAACTGTGCATGAAGTATTTCTTTGCGATCCATCGCGATACGGATGGCACGCCAGCCCAGGAACGGGTTATCTTCTTTCGGCAGGTTCATATAAGGCAGGTCTTTATCGCCACCGATATCCATGGTGCGAACAATTACCGCCTGCGATCCCATTGCTTCAGCGACCGCTTTATAAGCAACAAACTGCTCTTCTTCTGACGGCAGGGAATCTCTGTCCATAAACAAAAATTCAGTACGGTATAACCCAACACCCTCTGCGCCATTACGTTCTGCACCCGCAACATCACGTACTGTTCCGATATTGGCACACACTTCAACCTGGTGCCCATCCAGGGTAATGGCCGGAAGGTCTTTCAGTTTGGCCATTTCAGTTTTTTCGCTGAGGTACTGTTCCTGGATGTCTCTCAGTCCACTTACTACATCGGTTGGCGGATTGATATAAATCTGGTTGTTCACTCCGTCCAGTACCAGGAAATCGCCGTTACTGACCTGAGTCGTAATATTGCCGGTGCCTACGATGGCGGGGAGTTCGAGAGAACGAGCCATAATGGAAGTATGTGAGGTTCTGCCACCGAGGTCCGTAATAAATCCCAGTACTTTTTGCAGATTCAGCTGAGCGGTTTCTGAAGGGGTCAGATCTCTGGCGACCAGAATGGATTCTTCGGTAATCGCACTTAAGTCGACGATATGCAGTCCAAGAATGTTCTGTAGCAAACGTTTACCAATATCACGAACATCAGCGGCACGTTCTTTAAGATATTCATCATCCAGTTCTTCGAGCGCAACGGCTTGCCCTTCAATGACAGTATGAACAGCGGCGTCGGCAGATTTATGATCCTTTTTGATGAGATCAATAATTTCCTGCTCGAGTTCCTCATCTTCCAGCAGCATGATATGCCCTTCGAAGATAGCTTCTTTTTCGGCACCAAAAGTTTCACCGGCCTTAGTTTTTATGGCTTCAAGTTGAACGGCGGCTTTACTGCGCCCGTCGAGAAAACGGGTAACTTCTGACTCTACCTGATCATCAGCAATTTTTTTCTGGTTGATGACGATCTCATCTTCTTTCAGCAGTAGTGCTTTGCCAAAAGCGATACCTGGGGATGCGAGAATGCCTGAAATCATAACCTTACCTTTGAGTACGATGGCCAAAAAGAATGACGATGCGCCATTTGCCGTGATGTAGAACAATCTACGGAAAGAATAGCGCGGACAAATTGTCCGCGATCAAGACCTTTACAGAGTTTCAGTTTTATCTGCACTTACTGCTGGCAGAAAAAAGCCTTATTCCAGTTCAGCCATCAGTTTGACTAAATGTTCAACCGCTTGCTGTTCATCTTCTCCTTCGGCTGCGAGAGTGATAACTGTGCCCTGGGTCAGACCCAGAGTCTGCAACTTGAACAGGCTTTTAGCACTGGCTGATTTACCGTTTGACGTGACGGTAATTTCAGACTGAAACGCTTTCGCTTCTTTAACAAACTGCGCTGCAGGACGGGTATGCAAACCGTTAGGAGCTGTGATAGTGACTTCTTGCTGGAACATTTTTATTTCCCCAACGTTATCAGAGTTTATTGATGGCACCAGAGTCGGCGATGAACTGCGCAGAACTCTTGTCATCTGCAATTACATGGTATCCACTGCAGATGGCTGACCAGATTTAACCTCAGAACTTTCCGCAGACTAACGGAAGCTCTGCCAGTCATTATGCCGATGTTTTGAATTATGCCCTATCAGTAATTGTGCTGGTTTTGATCCGCTTCATAACAATGACTAATTATTTTGGGCTTCTAAATAAATAGTAGCGCGATAGCATACCCGCGAATATTAAATCCATCACATGTATAGTAAAAGTGAGATCCAGAGCACAAAAAAAAGCACCACCAGGGTGCTTTAGCATTTATCGTCATTTGACGCCAAATCTGGCAGCTTACTGATTTAATTCTTTCTCAGTAAACAGGTCGGCGAACAATGCCGTGCTCAGGTAGCGTTCACCGGAAGATGGCAGAATGACGACGATATTTTTATCGGAAAATTCGGGTTCCTGTTGTAACTGCAGCGCTGCAGCAACCGCTGCACCGGAAGAAATTCCGGCCAGAATACCTTCAGATTCCATCAACTGGCGGGCCGTCGCAATCGCATCTTCGTTGCTGATAGTCACTACACGATCGACCAACGAGAGATCCAGGTTACCCGGGATAAAACCGGCGCCAATTCCCTGAATTTTATGCGGGCCGGGTTTAATTTCTTCACCAGCCAGCGCCTGGGTAATGACCGGAGAATCGGTGGGTTCAACGGCAACACTGACCAGAGACTTTTTACCTTTGGTGTTCTTCAGATAACGGCTGACGCCAGTCAGAGTGCCGCCGGTGCCCACTCCCGCAATAAACACATCCACTTCACCATCAGTATCTTCCCAGATCTCAGGGCCTGTGGTTTGTTCATGAATTTGCGGGTTTGCCGGATTGCTGAACTGCTGTAGTAATACATATTTTTGGGGATCAGAGGCGACAATTTCTTCCGCTTTGGCAATTGCCCCTTTCATTCCCTGGGCGCCGCCGGTCAGAACCAGATTAGCACCTAAAGCTTTCAGCAGCTTACGGCGCTCGACGGACATGGTTTCCGGCATGGTCAGTGTGAGTTTATATCCGCGGGCTGCGGCGACATAAGCCAGGGCAATCCCGGTATTACCGCTGGTGGGCTCTACCAGTTCTACACCAGGTTTCAGGATACCGCGTTTCTCCGCATCCCAAATCATGTTGGCGCCGATACGACATTTAACGCTAAAGCTTGGATTACGCGATTCAACCTTCGCCAGAATACGCCCGTTACCAATGCGGTTTAATCTGACCAGTGGAGTATGGCCAATGGTTAACGAATTATCTTCGTAAATCTTACTCATAGCTTGTCCTTAACTCTTTGAAATATGGAGAACCCAATGAGAATACGCTTTCTGTCCTGACAGTGAAGTAAAGAAATAGTATATCGTTATGTCAGGGGGCAATAACGCCGCTCGTTTCATGGCTGTGACCGGCGGCTGTCCGCGGCCGATAATGGTCAACCCACATGGCGGTGGCACCACACACTGCAACCGGCATTATCACCAGATTAATCAGTGGAACTAAGGTAAAAATGCTGACCAGCGCACCAAACTGTAAATGTGCTGTTCTGTGCGTCGCGAGCATCCGGCGCATCTGCAGGAACGGTATGCGGTGGTTATCGAACGGATAATCACAATACTGAATGGCCATCATCCAGGCACCAAACAAAAACCATAGCAATGGAGCAAGGGTTTGGCCAATCACCGGAATAAAATGCACCAGTAACAGGACAATGGCCCGTGGTAAGTAATATTTCAGCTTCTGCCATTCGCGTAACATAATACGTGGCACATCTTTAATCAGCCCTTTCCAGCCACCGTCGGGCAGAGGGTGTCCGGTGAGGCGGCCCTCCAGTTGTTCTGCCAGCAGACCGCAAAAGGGGGCTGCTATCCAGTTAGCCAGAGTTGAAAAGAAGTAACCGAATATCAACAGCAGCGACAATATGGCCAATGGCCACAGCAGATAATCCAGCCATTGTAACCAGTGGGGAATGTGTCCCAGTAGTCTTGGGATCCATTGTTCAAGACGCAGGAAAAGCCAGGTAAACGCAGCTCCCATTAATAGGATATTAACCAGCAACGGCACGATGACATAACGACGAATACCCGGCAATGTCGCTAATTGCCACCCCTGACGGAAATAGTGGATTCCATTAAGCTCCGTTGCGGAATTCCTGTTCTGCATAATCGTTCTCTTATTAAGGCCGTGAGTGGGTCATCATAGCGTGGTTTGAGCGACGGGTAAGTAAAGTTTTGTGTGAAAAAGCAGCAGTCACGCGACGGATATCAGAATATTTGTCAGAAAATACTAAGCAGACTTGCACTTGTTGGGCCTGGCAAATACATTTAAGGGTAAAGGTGCCTTTAGCAGGGCAAAGTATTGGAACAACAGAGAATACAATGATGCAGGATTTGCGTCTGATATTAATCGTTGTTGGTGCGGTTGCCATCGTTGCACTTCTCCTTCATGGTCTTTGGACCAACCGCAAGGAGCGGTCTTCGGTTTTCCGTGACCGTCCGCACAAGCGTTTAAAGCAACGTGACAACGATGACCTGAGTAGCGAAGACGACGATATTGTAGATTTTCGTGCCAGCCGTGAAAATCATGAGGAAGATGAGGCACCTGCTTATATTCAGCAGAGGCGGAAGTCTGACGATGTGAACTCACCGGCACCGGCGGCGAAAACTTCATTGCGTCACCGGCAGGAACCTGTTGCTGATCCCTTAATGGATTCAGACCATGGTTATTCTTCTGCGCCAGAGCGCCAGTCTCAGGAGGTTTATCATGAGGAACCACGGGAACCCGAACCAGAACCCGCCGATCGTCATGCCTGGTCTGAGTCGCAGAAAACGCAGGTACAACGGCCACAGCCAGGGGTGACAGAAGTCCCGGAACATTATCGTGCTCCGACACCCACAGCGGCATCGTTGCATCCGGAACAGCCTGATACACATGTTGAGTCACACTCTCCCGTGACCTCATCCAATGAGGAAGAGCCTGAACCGGTGGTCGCAGATGCTCCGGAACAACCGGCAGCTAAAGAAGCTGTACTGGTTCTGCATGTTGCAGCACATACCGGAGGGGAACTGAACGGAGAATCTCTGTTGCAGGCTATTTTGCAGGCAGGTTTTCAGTTTGGTGAAATGAATATTTTCCATCGTCATCTGAATCCCTCTGGTAGCGGCCCGGTACTTTTCAGCCTGGCCAATATGCTGAAGCCCGGATCTTTTGATCCGGAGCAAATGGGGGATTTCACCACTCCGGGTGTCTCTATCTTTATGATGGTTCCATCCTATGGCGATGCACATCAGAACTTTAAACTGATGCTGCAATCCGCACAGCGGATTGCTGATGACGTCGGCGCCGTAGTACTGGATGATGAGCGTCGGATGATGACGCCACAAAAGCTCGAAGTCTACAAATCACGGATCCGGGAAGTGACCGACCAGAATTAATCCCGTTTCCCGGTTATCTCAACCCCCGCTTGTCGGGGGTTTTTTATCTTATGGGGTAGTATGAACGATATCCTGCAGCAGCTTAATGATCTGCGTACCCGGTTGCGTCACCACGAATATCTTTACCATGTGCTGGATGCGCCTGAAATCCCTGACGCTGAATACGATAAACTGATGCAGGCGCTGAAGGCGCTGGAAGAACAACATCCTGATCTCATCACCCGGGATTCCCCGACCCAACGGGTTGGGGCCACACCATTGTCTGCTTTTGAACAGGTGCGGCATGAAGTGCCCATGTTATCCCTCGACAACGTTTTTGATGACGAAGGGTTTCTGGCATTTAATAAACGAGTCATCGACCGGTTAAAGAATGATGCCTCGGTAGAGTATTGCTGTGAGCTAAAACTGGATGGGCTGGCGGTGAGCTTACTGTATGAACAGGGCGAACTGGTTCAGGCAGCCACCCGCGGTGACGGAACTACCGGAGAAAATATCACTGAGAACGTTCGTACCATCCGGGCGATTCCGTTGCGTCTGAGTGGAGAAGATATTCCGGCACGTCTCGAAGTCCGTGGTGAAGTGTTTATGCGGCAGCGTGGATTCGAAAAACTGAACAACGATGCACGTAAAACTGGCGGAAAAGCCTTTGCCAATCCGCGTAATGCAGCCGCTGGTTCACTGCGACAACTCGATCCGAAAATCACCGGAAAACGACCGCTGACTTTCTATTGTTACGGGATTGGGGTGGCGGAAGGCGGGGTTCTGGCTGAAGGGCACTATCAGCGTCTTCAACAGCTGAAAGGCTGGGGATTACCAGTTAATGACCGGGTAACCGTCTGCCAGACGCCGCAGCAGGTACTGGCGTTTTATCATCAGATTAATGAACAACGTGCTGAACTGGGTTTTGATATTGATGGTGTGGTCATTAAGGTGAACTCACTGGCTCTTCAGGAACAGCTCGGTTTTGTTGCCAGGGCTCCACGTTGGGCAACGGCATTTAAATTTCCGGCCCAGGAGCAACTGACCACCGTACGGGATGTGGAATTCCAGGTCGGCCGTACCGGTGCGATTACTCCCGTGGCTCGCCTTGAGCCGGTGCAGGTCGCCGGGGTAATGGTGAGTAATGCCACATTGCATAACGCCGATGAAATTGCCCGGCTGGGGATCCGTATCGGAGATACCGTCGTTATTCGTCGTGCCGGTGATGTTATCCCGCAGATTGTTAATGTGGTGACAGAAGATCGTCCCTCTGACAGTCGGGAAATCCTTTTTCCTGAACATTGCCCGGTATGTGGATCCGATGTCGAACGTGTCGAAGGTGAAGCCGTTACCCGTTGTACGGGAGGGCTTATCTGCGGTGCACAACGTAAAGAAGCACTGAAACACTTTGTATCCCGCAGAGCACTGGATGTGGATGGAATGGGCGATAAAATTATCGATCAACTGGTCGAGAAGGAGTATGTGCATACTCCGGCCGATCTGTTTCGCCTGAGTGCGGGTAAACTGACCGGCCTGGACCGGATGGGGCCAAAATCGGCACAGAATATTGTCGATGCGCTACAAAAATCCAAAACGACCACATTACCACGTTTCCTGTACGCGCTGGGAATTCGTGAGGTAGGTGAGGCTACTGCATTAAGTCTGGCTTCCCATTTTGAAACGTTACCAGCACTGATGGATGCGCCACTGGAATCTCTGACTCAGGTGGCCGATGTTGGACCGGTGGTCGCCAGCCATGTTCGCCACTTTATGGATGAGGAAAGTAACCGTGAAGTCATCCGCCAGTTGGTTGAAGATATTGGTATTCAGTGGCCGGATATGCCATCGCAAAATGCACCAGTGACAGATAACCCGTTTGCCGGTAAAACGGTTGTGCTGACCGGTTCACTCAACCTGATGACCCGGGATGAGGCCAAAGACCGTCTGACAGCGTTAGGGGCAAAAGTCAGTGGTAGTGTTTCGAAAAAAACCGATCTGCTGATTGCCGGTGAGGCTGCCGGTTCTAAGCTGGAGAAGGCGAATGCTCTGGGGATTCAGGTCATTGATGAACTGCAGATGATTGAGTTACTGGGAGGATGATGCTGGACAAGCACAATCTGCTGGAACTGGCGAACACCAGGATGCCGTTTGGTAAATATCAGGGCAGGGTTCTGATTGATTTACCTGAGGAGTATCTTCTGTGGTTTGCCCGTAAGGAGGCATTTCCTGAGGGCCATCTTGGCTCACTGTTGCAACTGGCTCTGGCAATTAAGATCGAAGGTTTGCAGGCACTGGTTGATCCGCTCCGAAAATAATCCCGCCCCCTGCTTCAGGGGGCGTATTGAATATTACTGACTGTCAGTGGTGACTCCTGTTTTCGGTGTATCTCCAAAAACATGATAGTCAGGGAGTGTCACTTGCTGGTATTCCTGCCATCCCCCACCCAGCGATTTATATAAAGCGACCAGGTCGGTTGCTGCCGTCGCCTGAACCTGAACCACCTGCTGTCTGGTTTGTGCTAACTGCCGTTGGGCATCCAGAACATCTATGTAGGTGGTAATGCCTTTCCGGTAACCTTCAGAGGAAAGTGACCAGGCCTGTTGCAACGCGTTTTCTGAAGCCTGTAATGAAATGAGCTGCTGCTGATCGGCCCTGTAACTGACCAGAGCATTTTCTACTTCCTGTAATGCTGTCAGCACTGTCTGGCGGTAACTGAGCGCTGCATTAGCTTGCTGAGCTCTGGCCAGTCGAACATTAGAGACCAGTTGACCGCCCTGGAAAATAGGCAGTGAGATACCCGGACCAATACTGTAGAAATGACTGCTCCAGTTATCCAGATAGCTGGCATCGGTATTACGTACCCCCAGTTGCCCGGTAAGAGAGATACTCGGGAACAGCTGAGCGACCGATACACCGATATTCGCTGTCTGAGCATGAAGTGTCGCCTCAGCCTGACGAATATCAGGGCGGCGGCGGGCCAGTTCCGAAGGAACTCCCACTGACACGACATTCGGCAGGGCAGGTAGCGGACGCACCGTTTGGAGTTCATTATCCAGTGCTCCCGGCGTTTTTCCGAGCAGAACCGCCAGCCCATTCATTGCCTGAGCAATCTGAGACTGATAGCCAGGAAGTTGTGCCTGTAATGAAGTGACGCTGGCGGTCGCATTCTCCAGATTGGCCGCTGGCGCCAACCCGTTTTCTAACTGGCTGGCAGTAAGTTGGGCGGTCTGCTGTGCAATGGATATCTGTTGTTCTGTCACCTGCGTTATGGCCTGTGCGGCACGTAATTGCAAATAGGTACGGGCGACTTCAGCTTCCAGTGAGACCATCGCATCATTACGTTGTTCGATAGCGGCCTGTTGTTCCGCTACAGCCATTTCCCTCGTACGGCGGACTTTGCCCCACAGATCCAGTTCCCAGCTGGCATCGAACCCGCCCTGGTAAAAATTAACACGACCGGTAGCCTTATTGACCAGACTGGTTTCATCGTCAGTCAGGTTGTCATAGACATGGTGGGATTTTAGTATGCCTTTCAGTCCCGGCTGTTGAAGAGCATAGCTGGCCTGGGCGTTGAGCGACGGCATCAGTGCTCCTGTGGCCTGAGCAACCTGCTCACGTGCTCCGGCGATACGTAATACGGCCTGTTGCAGGGTCAGATTGCCGGCAATAGCCCGGCTGATCAGGCTATCTAATTGCGGATCTTTGAAATTACTCCACCAGTTCACTGCAGGATCTACCGCCAACGGGCGGGATTGCTGATTAGAGGCCATATCATGCCACTGAGACGGCAGTTTATTGGCCGGGGGACTGAAGTCAGGCCCGACGCTACAGCCGGCCAGTAACAGGCTGATAAACAGTACACCGAACCGGTAACTGACAGGTTGCATAGTAAATTCCTTCATTTTAATGGCCTCCGGCACTGCCTTCGCTCTTGACCGGGGAGAGCAACAGACAGAATGGAATCATTACCAGCCCGATAAGGCAAAGCCCGGAGAAAACATCAACATAGGCCAGAAAACGCGCCTGGCTTATCATTTGTTTATACAGTTGCCCCATTGCCACTGAACCGGCATCCCCGGCAATACTGGTAAAGTTTTTAACAGCGTCAGTCATCTGGGTAACTGCCTGATTAAACGGCTGATCAAGGGTACTCATATGGACCGATAAGTCAGCGGACCGGGCTTGCTGGCGCTCCGTAATGGCTGCAGTGGATAGCGAAATACCTATCGAACCCGCTACGTTTCTGAACATCGTGAACAGTGCCGAAGCATCACCATTCAGACGTTGAGGTATGGTGATAAAGGCAATAGTCGTCAGCGGCACAAACAGGAACCCAAGACCTATCGACTGAAAACTGCGCATAAATACCAATGCTCCAAAATCAAGGTCCGGAGTCAGGTGAAGGGCCGAGAAATAGAACGAAGCAGTCAGACACATAAAACCAAACATAATGATAAAACGTGTCTGCACTACCGGCATCAGTCGGAGAACCAGAGGAATGGTCAGAATAATACAGATGGCTCCGGGGGTAAGTACCAGTCCGGCCAGTGTGGCGGTGTAGCCGAGATCCTGCTGGGCCAGTTGCGGAATGACCACCGAACTACCATAAAGAATGAAGGCCATGCCCGCCATCAACAGACCAGACACCCAGAAATTCCGGTCACGCATCACCAGAATATCTACGACGGGTTTTTTTGCGTACATTAACCAGTAAATCGCGCCGACAATACCAATTGCCGCGAGTGTTGCGAACAAAATGATGAAGTTTGAATTAAACCAGTCTTCATCTTCTCCGCGGTCAAGGAATACCTGCAGGCAACCAAGCCCTAAAGTGATCAGGCTGATCCCGATATAATCGACTTTCATTCGCCCAGCCGATTTTTTCTCCCACGGCGGATCTTCCAGCAACTGGTAAATCGCCAGTGCAGTCATAATGCCAACAGGTATGTTAATAAAAAAGATCCAGCGCCAGCTATAGTTATCAGTGATCCAGCCACCCAGTGTCGGGCCAATCACCGGAGCGACAATAATCGCGATGGAAGATAAACCAAACGCTTTACCACGGTCCTTTTTACTAAAATAATCGAGTAGTACAGATTGTTGAACTGGCTGGAGACCTCCACCAAAAAATCCCTGTAGAATGCGGAACAGAATTAACTGCCACAGTTCTGTAGCAATACCGCACAGGAATGAGCACAAAGTAAACATGACAATACACAGCAGGAAGTAATTTTTCCTGCCAAAGTAGCGGCTCAGAAAGGCCGAAATAGGCAGTACAATACCGTTTGCCACGAGGTACGACGTCAGAACCCAGGTAGACTCATCATAACTTGAAGAGAGTGACCCTGCGACATGAGGCAGGGCGACGTTGACGATAGTGGTATCCAGCACTTCCATAAAAACCGCCAGCGTCACCGTCAGGGCGACCAGCCAGGGGTTACTGGACGGCCTCCAGCTCTCTGAGGCACTCATTTCACTGTGACCTCTGGTTCAACGGATAATCCCAGCGGCAACGGATGGTTCGGGTCCAGTCCCTTATCAATCACAATTTTAACAGGCACACGCTGGACAATTTTTACAAAGTTACCGGTGGCATTTTCTGCAGGGAAGGCTGAGAAATGCGAGCCTGATCCCATCTGAATACTGTCTACATGCCCTTCAAGTTTCAGGTCAGGATAGGCGTCAACGCTGATGCTGACGTGATCCCCCGGCTTCATATACTCGAGTTGTGATTCTTTGAAGTTGGCGGTGACCCAGATGTTCGGTGATACCAGTGAGAACAGAGAACTTCCGGCCTGAACCAGACTGCCCAACTCGATATTACGCTTGGTAATATATCCACTATAGGGGGCAGTCACCCTGGTATAGGAAAGATTCAGATTCGCAGTTTCCAGTTGAGCCTCTGCCTGACTCACTTGCTGTTGACGGGCTTCAACATTAGTTTCCTGCTGACGAATCTGTAAAGCAACCTGAGATGCGATTTCTACCTGAGCGGTAGCATTCTGATATTCAGCCTGAGCTGAGCGCCACTGAGCGGTAGCACTGTCGATATTGCTCTGAGTCGTCGCTTTTGGATCAACCCCATGTTGACGGCGATAAGCGGCTTGCGCATTTTGTAACTGAGCACGGGCCTGGGCCTGGCGCGCTAATGCCTGATCTCGCTGGGCAGGGTACTGAACTTTTGACAGCGCCAGCTGAGCTTCTGCCTGATGAAGTTGAGCGATTGCCAGCCCAAGCTGCGCCTGCGCCTGCGCCCGTTGAGCAGTGGCATCTTGCGGATCAATTACTGCCAGCAAATCACCTTTATTGACTCTCTGGTTATCATTGACCAGTAACCGGACGATATATCCGGAAGTTTTAGGTGAAATAATGGCAGCATTACCGTCAGTAAATGCGTCATCTGTAGTTTCCAGACCGCGGTTCATCAGCCAGTAAACAATGGCTGTAATCACGACAATGATGACAATAATGACCAGAATGATGAGGGGTTTTTTGCCCGGTCGCTTACGTTCTTCTTCTGCTTCAGTACCTTTAGCCTGAGTTTGTTCGGCGTGCGCAGAAGATTCTTCCGATGACTGCTGTGAGTCATCCTCATGTGTCTGTTGATTCATATCTGTTCCTGCCATTAAAGGTGAAGGTACAACCCGTTGAGTGCTCAGTTAGTTTTTTTGGTATGGATGATCCGGGCTGATGTATTGCCATAACAATCATTTAATCATTGTCATAAGCTTCAGAAAAATCAACAGGAAGAAATGTCGTGTGCGTGACAATCTGTTAGGTATAGTGACGAGAGAGCCGGGGAATAACAGAGATCAGGGTTGCTGAGACAGCACTGGTGCTGCCTCAGACGGGTGTCTACTGACTTTCAGAAGCTTTAGCGGTAACGGATGGTTGCTGCTGATTTTTTTTCTGATAACGCTGAGCAATATAGGAGCACGTCATCAACTGAACCTGATGAAATACCATCAGAGGCAGCACAATGATACCGACGGCACTGGCCGGGAATAAAATATTGGCCATAGGCACACCGTTGGCCAGACTCTTTTTTGAGCCACAAAACAGGATAGTGATTTCATCAGGGCGGCTAAAACCACAAGCGCGGGCAACGATGACGTTGATCAACAGTACTATCGATAACAGCAACAAGCTACCGGCAATAATCCACAGCAATGTGCTGACTCCGACCCGGTGCCAGATACCATTGACTACAGCTTCACTGAAGGCAGAATAAACAACCAGCAGTATCGATGTCTGGTCGGTTTTACCAATCAGACTACGGTGTTTTTCGACCCATCCGGCAATCCAGCGTCGTGAAAAATGGCCGATCAGGAATGGTACCAGCAGTTGCAGCATGATTTTTCCAATCTGCTCCAGACCATTACCAGGCATGCTGCTATGAACATTCATCACCAGATTAACCAGCAGCGGAGAGATAAACACTCCCAGCAGGCTCGACGCTGAGGCACTACACACAGCGGCGGCGACATTTCCTCCCGCCAGTGAAGTAAATGCAATGGACGACTGCACGGTTGCCGGCAGAATGCACAGATAAATAAAACCGGTATAGATTTCCGGAGATACATCGACCGGATGCCACCATACCAACAGCAAACCGAGGATCGGGAACATGACAAATGTACTGAATAAGATCCACAGATGAAGCCGCCAGTGGCTGCTGCCGGCGATAATTTTATCACGGGATAGTTTGGCGCCATGCATAAAGAATAGCAGGGCAATGGCGGCAGTGGTCAGCCATTCGAAAAAAGGAACAAAAATCCCTTTTGCTGGCAGAAAGGTGGCAAGCAGTACAGTAATAATCAGTTTGATCATCATCGGATCGAGACGAAAGATGCCCATCGGTAGTTTCCGGTCTGAAAAAAAAAAGATTGTGCTGGATCAGGGCTTAGAAATAAAATTGATTTATTAAATCTATATATGAATTTAATGCATGAATTATACCTTACGTCAGTTAAGAGTGTTTGCCGCCGTAGCCAGTCAGCGCAGTTTTAGCCTGGCAGGACAGGTTATTGGTTTGAGTCAGTCTGCGGTCAGTCACAGTATTAAAGAACTGGAAGCTGAGATAGGAGTGAAACTTCTGGACAGAACCACGCGGGAAGTCGTGCTGACTCATGCGGGACAGCGGCTTGCTTCACGTCTGACGGTGCAACTTGAGGAACTTAACAGCACGCTACTGGAGTTACGACGTTATGGCGGAAATCGTAGCGGTACCGTGAGGCTGGCTGCCAGTCAGACTATTTCAGCGCGGCTAATGCCATTATGTCTGGCTGAGGCCCAGATCTGTTATCCGGAAATTCGTCTGATGTTGCAGGACAGTGTTCAGCAATCAGTGCTACACAGTGTGCTCAATGCGACGGTAGATTTTGGTATTGTCATTGAGCCACAGGTCGGGGAGTTTGAGTCACAGCCAGTATTGTATGACCCCTTTCTGCTGCTCTGCCGTCAGGATGATCCGCTAAATCGGGTGGAAAGAGTGGAATGGCAGCATCTGCAAGGCCGGCGTATGGTTTTGCAGGATTATGCTTCGGGTAGCCGCGCGTTGGTGGATCGTATTTTCCAGCAACAACAGGTGACTCCGGAAGTCATTCAGCAGGTGGGTCACCCCGTTACCCTCTATCCTATGGTGGAGGCCGGTATTGGTATCAGCATTTTACCGGGTCTGGCGTTACCCCTACCTTCCGGCAGCGCATTACAGGTGCGGCGTATTTATCCTGAAGAGCACCGTACGTTAATGCTAATCCGCAGGAAGAACCGTTCTCTGAGTCCGGCGGCAGAAGCTATCTGGCAACTGGTCAGCGATCAGGCAAAACTTTTAAGCCAGCAAAGCAGGCTGTTACCGGACAGGTAATCCGTGGCGAGAAATAAGTGCGGAGCAGCAGTCAGTGACGTGATTATCTGTAATACTGAGACGGGGATTAAACTTTTGTCTGAGATTGAGATAAGCGATGAACCAGAAAATGAATGATGATTTGCCCGTTTACCGGTTACTGACGGGGCCTGATGGTGCAGGTTTCTGCCGCAGAGTCAGTGAGGTACTGAATAAAGATTATCAGCGGTATGGTTCACCCCGGTCACTTATGACCCGGAGAAGAAAACAGTCATTGCAGCACAGGCAGTGATCCGTATTACAGATAGCAGAGCATTCCTTAACCTGCCGGAGTGATTTTCTCTGTGATGCAGGAAATTCCTTTTACCTTAATGTCCGGCAAAAACAGGCATTAACTGTCAACTTAAAGAATGTAATTGTTCAGCCAGTAATATCAGTGATACGACTATCATTGTTCCGCCTGAAATTTTACTGACTATGCGCGCTGCCTGTGGGCGTGTCGATAACAACCCTCTGGCGGTGTAACCCACGCCGAAATAGATTGATGAACAACTCACAAGATGTAGCCCTCCCAGTAACATCAGTTGCAGACTGACCGGCCACTGCCCGTCAGCCCTGATAAATTGCGGCAGTAGTGCGAGAAATAACAGAAACACTTTGGGGTTCAGGCCGCTGATACACAATCCCCTGGTAGCCCATTGCCGTTGTGTCTGCCTGACGGATGATGTTGTGCTGGTGATATCTGCCGGCTGATGTAACACGTTATAGCCCAGCCAAAACAAGTAGGCAGACCCCGCGAGGGTCAATGTATTGAGCACGGCAGGGTGGCTGGCGACCATGCCTCCCACACCAGCGATCACAATGACTAGCGCCAGAAAATGCCCGGACATTAGCCCGCAGACAGCTGCTGTAATTTTACGACTGTCAATGCCAGAGGCAATAACATATGCCCAGTCTGCTCCGGGGGTGAGACTCAGGAGTAACGAAATCATCCAAAATCCCAAAACCATTTCTGAATTCACCGCATTATCTCCGTTTATGATTTACACTCAGTAGAAGAATACGCTTGTCCGACGGGGATTGATTTTTATAATTACCCCTAAATCATCTAATTACAGGAAGGAAAAACCTCATTGGATACCACAGACAGAAAGATTCTTGCTGAGCTTCAGTTGGATGGTCGTCTTTCTTTGACCGAACTGGCTGACAGAGTGAATTTGAGTCTCTCGCCATGCCATCGCCGGGTCAGAGCCCTCGAGCAGGACGGGGTCATTACTGGCTATCGGGCAGACCTTGATCCAGGTAAGATGGGTTTTAACTTTGTCGCTATTGTGTTCGTCACATTAAAGGAAGGAGATAAAAAAGCGGTCGAGACCTTTGAACGGGCGGTAGCAGATATTCCGCAGATTATCCTGGCGCAGCGTCTGTTTGGTGACCCGGATTATATGATGCAGGTTGTGACTACTGATCTTGCCGCTTTTCGGCAATTATATGATGGCAGGTTGTCAGCAATGCCTGGTGTTCTGCACCTTCGCTCAACATTAGTGATGAAAACAGTGGTCCAGGATCGGCCTTATCCGTTAGGGGTTGTTACATGGTAAAGCTGCAATGTCCGGTGACCTTCCAGATAGTTTGTCAGGTACTTTGTCACTCTCTGTCAGGTTGCGATTAGAATCATCATCTCAGTTTCCAGCATTGGTACTGTGCACCGGGGTGGTTTACCGATCCCCTGGCGCTTACCAGCCTGCCCTTTATCAGGGAAAGATTTTTAAACCGCTGAATGAAGGGCGATAACACGGTCCTGGTAGGACTCACGGTATCCGTGTGTTGGCCTGAAACATTCTGCGATCACCATGACTTCACTCCGCTATGCAAGCAACCCCCTCATATCGCGGTTTCCAGCCTGATTTAACCTTAGTATTGCGTCGTGGCAGATATCACCCCGTGCGATGAACTTGTAAGATCAGGTAGTGGATAAATATTTTTGCTGTATTATGATCTTTATTGCGATATTTTGCGGTTTTTGGTTTATCTATGCATAAAACAGCCAGGCAGAAGTTACTTATGGAACTGCTTCTCAGAGAGGGGCAGGTGGGGATTCGCCAGTTAGTGGAGCAACTTCAGGTTTCCGCAGATACTGTGCGACGTGACCTGGCAGAACTTGAAAAGAAAGGTCTCGCTCAGAAAAATCATGGCGGGGCCGTGGCTCTTGATCTTTCCGCGATGAGCCGGCATGAACGAAGTGTGCTGATTCCGACGGTCAAGGCAAATCTGGGAAGCTATGTTGCAGATAAAATTCCTGCAGGGTCGACACTATTCCTCGATGCGGGCAGCACAATATTCGCCGTGGCATCAATGCTGAAAGGACCTGCGACGGTAATTACCTCATCACTGGATATCGCGTATCACCTTAGTGACAAACCTGATATTGATCTGATTGTTTTGGGTGGGCAATGGGACAAACAACAACGCTTATTTTCAGGCAGTGCCACACTGACACTGCTGGAAAAATACCGTGCAGACATTGCTATTTTAGGCGC
The DNA here is from genome assembly GCF_002345795.1 of Tatumella sp. UBA2305. Lineage (NCBI taxonomy): Bacteria > Pseudomonadati > Pseudomonadota > Gammaproteobacteria > Enterobacterales > Erwiniaceae > Tatumella > Tatumella sp. UBA2305. The sequence goes on along the minus strand of NZ_DDVT01000003.1, from coordinate 193,210 downwards.
ATGTGCGTTGCATGCTGAGTTCGGACTGAGTGCCAGTCAGGAGGGGGATGCAGAGGTCAAACGCGCAATGTTGGCGGCCAGCAGTGAGCACTGGGTGGTGGCCGATCATATGAAGCTCAACCGATGCGAGCCTTATCTGGTCGCTCAACTCACGGAGATTCAACAGCTTTTTTTGAATTCTCCGTGGAATGAGTTTGAAGGGGCAGGTTCGACTCAGGTCAGTATCTCAAACAATTAATGGTATGGAGAAAGCAATGACGACCAAAAGAGACATCAACGTTGCACTGATTGGCTATGGATTCGTAGGTAAGACATTTCATGCACCTTTGATTGCTTCAGTTCCGGGGTTACACCTTCTCGTGGTTTCATCCGGCAGTGAGGATAAAGTCAAAAAAGACTTACCCGCTGTTAAGGTCGTTGCTAAAGCAGAAGCGGTCATCAAAGATCCTGAGGTTGATCTGGTCGTTATCGCATCGCCGAATGATACGCACGCACCGCTGGCAAAGATGGCACTGAACGCGGGTAAACATGTGGTGGTTGATAAACCTTTTACGCTAAACCTGGATGAAGCCAGGGCTCTGGCCCTTCTGGCTAAAGAAAAAAAATTACTGCTCTCAGTCTTTCAGAACAGACGCTGGGATAGTGATTTCCTCGGCATCCGAAAGGCGATCGATTCCGGAATGATTGGTCAGGTGAAGCACTTCGAATCTCATATAGACCGGTTCCGTCCGGAAGTGCGTGACCGTTGGAGAGAGCAGGATTTACCCGGCAGTGGATTATGGTTTGATATCGGCCCCCATATTGTTGATCAGGCTTTACAGATTTTCGGCTTACCCGACTCTGTCTCCGGCGATTTAGCCATTCTGCGTCCGGGCGCCAGCATTAATGACTGGGCTCATGTCACCCTGAGCTATCCCGGGCATAAGGTCATTCTTCATGCCTCAATGCTCGCTGCCGGAGGTGTGTCTCGTTTTACGGTGCACGGTGATAGAGGCAGTCTGATTAAACAAAATGCGGATCAGCAGGAGAAACAGCTAATTGCAGGCATATTCCCGGGTTCTGAGGAGTGGGGGAATGACGGTGATGACCTGGTTGTTTTTGATGGCCATCAACAAAAAACCAGGGTACAAACTCCGCGGGGAGATCAGCGTCAGTACTATCTTCAGGTTTATGATGCATTAAGCCACGGAAAAGCTAATCCGGTATCGCCGGTTCAGGCGATTGCTGTGATGGCGGTACTGGAAGCTGCTGTGAAATCATCTGACACAGGTACTGTGCAGAAGGTGGGGTTAACTGAAGATGAAGTGGCAGAGTTTCATAAAAACTAACTCTCAATGCTGACGGGCTGAACTCTGAAACGAAAAAAGCACACCGCTGTTTATAACAACGGGGTGCTCTTTTCTGAATGGGTGGGTCGTGCAGGATGACTCGCTTCGCTCGCCCTGCGGGCCGTTGTTAAACAACGTTGTCTCACTGCGTTCGACCCGAACCTGCGGCAGGTTCTCATCCTGCACGTTTTATTTCTGTGCCCAGAAACGAAAAAAGCACCCTGAAGGGTGCTCTTTTCTGAATTGGTGGGTCGTGCAGGATTCGAACCTGCGACCAATTGATTAAAAGTCAACTGCTCTACCAACTGAGCTAACGACCCGAGTGGTGGGTGATGACGGGTTCNNCTACCAACTGAGCTAATCACCCCCGCTGTGTGGAGTCGCATTATAGGGATAGTTGAATATGAGTCAACGATTTTTCTGAGGAAAATGTTTGTTCGTCTTAAATTTAGCCATCATGCGGGGTTTTCAGGCAGAATGTTTATTTTTTTACCGGAATGAAAAGATTAAACGCGCCGATACTGCGAGCAATGATTGAGGATTCACTGCCAGGTGTTAAAATGAAGCCACTGAATTCCGCTTTTTTTTCTGGTTTTTGGCGTTTGTGATCGAAAACCCGCGTCCTAAGGCAATGTTTAATGAAGATTAAGACTCGTTTTGCGCCAAGCCCTACCGGCTATCTCCATGTCGGTGGTGCACGTACTGCCCTTTATTCCTGGTTATATGCCCGCCACAATAAAGGTGAATTTGTTCTGCGTATTGAAGATACCGACCTGGAACGTTCAACCCCGGAAGCGATAGAAGCAATTATGGACGGTATGAACTGGCTGAGTCTCGACTGGGATGAGGGTCCTTATTACCAGACCAAACGTTTTGACCGCTATAACCAGGTGATCGATGAGATGCTGGACGCGGGCACTGCGTATAAATGCTATTGCTCAAAAGAGAGGCTGGACGCGTTGCGTGAGCAACAGATGGAAAACGGTGAAAAACCACGTTATGACGGTCATTGCCGTGACAGCCATGAACATCACAGTGATGGTGAACCTTGTGTGGTGCGCTTTCGTAACCCACAGGAAGGGTCGGTTATCTTTGATGATCAAATTCGCGGGCCGATCGAATTTAGCAACCAGGAACTGGATGATTTAATCATTCGCCGTACCGATGGTTCACCGACCTATAATTTCTGTGTCGTCATTGATGACTGGGATATGCAGATTACCCATGTGATTCGTGGTGAAGACCATATCAACAATACCCCGCGTCAGATAAATATATTGAAAGCGATTGGTGCTCAGGTACCAGTGTACGCACATGTCTCAATGATTCTTGGAGACGACGGTAAGAAGTTGTCCAAGCGTCATGGCGCGGTAGGGGTGATGCAATATCGTGATGACGGCTATCTGCCGGAAGCCTTACTCAATTATCTGGTGCGTATGGGATGGGCTCATGGTGACCAGGAAATCTTTTCCATTGCAGAAATGACTGAGTTATTCCGTCTGGAATCAGTGAGCAAATCGGCCAGTGCGTTCAATACCGAAAAACTTCAGTGGCTGAACCATCACTATATTAACAACCTGCCGGCTGAATATGTGGCGACTCAACTGCAATGGCATATTGAGCAGCAGAATATTGACACCAGCACCGGCCCTGAACTGGCTGAACTAGTGAAATTGCTGGGTGAACGTTGTAAAACACTCAAAGAAATGGCCGAAAGCTGCCGTTACTTCTATGAAGACTTTGATGAGTTTGACGCAGATGCAGCGAAAAAACATCTGCGACCTGTCGCCCGTCAGCCTCTGGAGTTGGTGGCTGAGAAACTGGCAGCAGTAACCGACTGGACCGCTGAAAATGTGCATCAGGCGATTCAGGATACTGCCACCCAGTTAGAGGTAGGTATGGGAAAAGTAGGCATGCCGTTACGTGTTGCGGTTACAGGTGCAGGACAGTCACCGGCACTGGATGTCACGGTGACTGCAATTGGTCGTAAACGTAGTATCGAACGCATCGGTAAGGCACTGAACTATATCAGCGAACGCGAAGCACAGTCATAACAAGCCGTCTGCGGCTTGGCACCGGGAGCCTGCGGGCTCCGGTGTTTTCTATTCCCGTGCATCAATTTCCAGCCGTTTCAGCACTCCTTTAATTCCTTCACGTAACAACAAAGCACTGAACTGATCTTTTTCATGGGTATTCATCTGACTGATGCTGCTTAATAACAAGCTGGCAAGAGTGTCATTGGCCGCAAAATACTGGCCACTCGGTTCGGCAACATGGCGGATAGCATGCAGAAACGAAGTGACATTTTCGTCGATATGAATAAGCCGGGCTTTACCACCCTGTACGCCAGGTTTCGGTAGTGTTGACCAGCCTTCACGTTTAATCCATTTATTAATTGTCTGGCGGCTGTAACCTGTTTCCAGCGCCAATTCTTCCGGAGTCATCCATTCCTTTTTCACGGTATTTCCCTTTCGTGGTTAATGTAACAATGGCATTTTACAATGAAAGGTAACGTGAACCTTAAAAAAAGAAAAGATTTTCACTCGACTGCTATGTGCCGTTTCACCTTTTTTGTGGTGAATGCCGGTAATTCACCCTGTGAATGTGGCTGACTGTGGACGATGATGGTGTCTTTTTCAGCAATCAGACACAGATTCGTAATTTGCCGTTGACACCTACCGACCGGTTTCATATTATGCCGTCCGTCAGGTTGACCCTGACAACTTTTCGGCCTGGGGGTATAGCTCAGCTGGGAGAGCGCTTGCATGGCATGCAAGAGGTCAGCGGTTCGATCCCGCTTATCTCCACCAAACTCTTTAGTTTTAGAGTTCAGGCACCGAAAAGATTCCAGATGTGGGGGTATAGCTCAGCTGGGAGAGCGCTTGCATGGCATGCAAGAGGTCAGCGGTTCGATCCCGCTTATCTCCACCATTTCTGCACTATTTTTTATAACTTCCTTTCGTTTCTATACCCTGTTATCGACATTTTCTGTTTGTTCACGAATAGTTGATTGCGACTGTTAATCAGCTATCACCACTACGTTTACTTCAGTTTTCCTCCCACTTACAACTCATAAAATTTTACCGATCAATTGTTGTAATATTAAGGTTATTTACTACATTTAACAGCAGGTTAATTGTGCCGGGAGCACTCCATGAAAGTGAAGGGAATTAACGAAGGTTTCTTTGTACTGCTGCTGCTTCTGAGTACACTGGCCTTCTGTATGGTACTTAAGGCTTACTACTCATCTATATTTTGGGGCGTGATCCTCGCGCTGTTGTTTTATCCGCTCAAAACCCGGATCCGTAAGGCCCTGGGAGATAAGAACGGACTCGCTGCTTTTCTGACTCTGCTGATAATCTGCCTGATAGTGTTCATTCCTTGTGTGATTGTCATGACTTCACTGGCTTATGAAGGTAATGAGCTGTACAACAATATTCAGCAAAATAATCAGGCGTTGACTACGTCAATTACCAACGCTTTAAATCATTTGCCTGGTTTTGTTCAGGATTTCCTGAACCGGTATGATCTGAATAACGTTGATAAATTACAGCAAAAGATTTCCGGACTGGCGATGCAGGGTAGCAGAACCATTGCCGGCAGTGCGTTGGTGATAGGCCAGGGGACCTTCAGTTTCACCGTTGGGTTTGCGATCATGCTATATCTGCTGTTTTTCTTCCTGAAAGACGGTTCTTATCTGATCAACCTGATGCTGGATTCTTTACCGCTCACTGATTATGTAAAACATCATCTGTTCAAAAAACTGGCCGCGGTATCTAAAGCGACAGTCAAAGGCACCGTAGTGGTGGCTCTGGTTCAGGGGGCATTAGGTGGTCTGGCTTTTTGGTTCCTTGGCGTGCAGGGAAGTGTATTGTGGGGCGCGTTAATGGCTTTCCTGTCATTGGTGCCCGCCATTGGTTCGGCAATTATCTGGGTACCTGTGGCTATTTATTTTCTGGCCGCGGGTCCGTTGTGGAAAGGTATTTTTCTCGTCGTGTTTTTTGTGGTGGTTATCGGACTGGTAGATAACATATTACGTCCGTTACTGGTCGGTAAAGAGACCAGAATGCCGGATTATCTGGTGCTGATTGCTACTCTCGGTGGTATGGAATGGTTTGGGATTAATGGGTTTGTTATCGGTCCATTGATTGCGGCTCTGTTTATTGCCTGCTGGAATCTGTTATCTGGTCGCGATAATGAAGAAAACTCTGATCAACTTGATGCCGGATTTATCGCTGAAGGGGAGGAGGAAAAACAACATCAGGAAGAGAACAATAAACAAGAACAGCCGGGAACGGCTGGCTAACCACCAAAAATGCCTGATGCCTGTCGGAAGCCCATGTTTACATGGGTTTTTTTTTCGTTTCAATCAATCTCAGCTTTATCACCGGAGTTGAAATATCCTGCAGCAATTGATGTTATAGCATCGTATAAAGCACGTATCGATAAAAAATAGATGAATTTGAAGCCAGTGAATGTCAGGGAATCAAAATTGTAATCCGTGGTTATCAGGCTGGTGACCGCTGATAACCACGGATTACAGCTCTGGCGGGCTGAATTATGAGCCGGTTAACCGGTGAGGGATGAAGATGATGGTATTTAGGCAATGGTATGAAAATATTAATTATTTGCAGAGATAATATCGGGGATTTGATCATGATTACCTCGTTGATTGCTTCCCTTGCCCACATTTTGGTGGAACAGTTGATGAACTGGTGAATACTTATCATCAGGCGGTACTGAAGAATAATCCTCATATCGGCACCGTACATCTGTACAGTAAATTGCACTATCGTCACAGCGGGCAGTCCTCACCCGGTGTGATATTTAACCGGTTAAAAACGTCGTTGCAGCTGCATCGTGCAGGTTATGATGTGGTCATTATTGCCAAAGAACACTGGGATAAGCGGCCTTTATAGTGGGCAAGATTCTCTGGTGCTAAAAGAATTATCGCTGTTGGTAATCAGGCACCTTCAGCCATTACTGATTTAATTCCAAAACATTGTTGAACCGCTTTTGCAACTGGCGCAGCCTCCGGGAGTCTCGTTGCCGCCTGCCGGGCTGGAACTCTATCACGGAGAAGAAGAGGTCTCTGTATTGCGTCAGCGCATCGAGTCCACCGAAGGATTACCGGTATACGGGGTTCAGAACAGTGTGCGTAAACCCGGTTAACGTTGACAGACAGAAAAATTTATCCGGTTCATACATGAAATTGCCGCACAACATCCGTGTCAGTTCCTGCTGTTCTGGTTACCGGGAACGGCAGATAATAAAAGCCATCCGGGAGATGATGAGAAAGCCAGAGAGATTCTGGAGCATGGCACCGATATTAAGGTGACCGCGGAACATACCGCGGGATTACGTGAACTGATAGCCGGAATGTCAATACCTGCAAATTCTGACCAGTGACGGTGGAGCATTGCATGTGGCCGCCGGCATTAATGTGCCGATGGTCACCATGTTTGGTTACAGCGATGCCAGGTTTTGGGGGCAGTGGGGAATTCCATCGGAAATGCTGGAGATGCCGGGTCAGGATGTTGCACAACTTACCGCTAACGGCACAGCCGGCGATGGCAGCCAAAAAAAACGGGGCAACCAGAGCCCCGCATTTCTTTTGGCAGTTACCAGGCCAGTACCAGGCCGGCAATTGCAGCGGAAAGCAGGCTGACCAGGGTTGAGCCATAAAGTAATTTCAGTCCGAAGCGTGAAACCACATTTCCCTGCTCTTCGCTTAAGCCTTTAATCGCACCGGCAACAATCCCGATAGAAGAGAAATTAGCAAAAGAGACCAGGAAAACCGACAGGATGCCTTCTGAGCGTGGAGTGAGTTGTCCTGCCATTTTTTGCAAATCCATCATTGCCACGAATTCGTTAGAGACCAGTTTGGTCGCCATCACACTGCCGACTTTTAATGCTTCATCAGCCGGAACACCAATAACCCAGGCAAAGGGATAGAACAGATAGCCCAGCACGCCCTGGAAGCTGATGCCAAAAATAGTGCTAAACAGAGCATTAATCGCAGAAATCAGAGCGATAAAACCTATCAGCATGGCGGCCACGATGATAGCGACACGGAAACCGGCAATAATATACTCGCCCAGCATTTCGAAGAAACTCTGTCCTTCATGGGTGTTTTTCAGTTGTAAATCTTCTTCCTGATCCACTTTGTACGGGTTAATCAGTGATAACACGATAAAGGTGCTGAACATATTCAGGATCAGTGCTGCAACCACATATTTCGGTTGCAGCATAGTCATATATGCGCCAACGATGGACATCGAAACGGTAGACATCGCAGTGGCTGCCATAGTGTACATACGGTTCTTAGACATCTTGCCCAGAATATCTTTATACGCAATAAAGTTCTCTGACTGACCAAGAATCAGGGAACTGACGGCGTTAAATGATTCCAGCTTACCCATCCCGTTAATTTTGGACAGTAGGGTACCAATTGCCCGTATCACCAGCGGCAGAATTCGGAAATGCTGCAAAATACCGATCAAAGCAGAAATAAAGACAATAGGACATAAAACATTGAGGAAGAAGAAGGCCATGCCTTTGTCATTCATGCCTCCGAACACAAAATTTGTACCTTCTGCGGCATATTTCAATAGTGTGTCAAAAAACGCGGCAAACCCTTTTACAAAACCCAGGCCAGCTTCCGAGTTGAGGAAAAACCATGCCAGCAGCACTTCAATCACCAGTAACTGAGCCACGTAACGTAAGCGAATCTTTTTCCTGTCCTTACTTACCAGCAGGCAAAGTACGGCAACCACCACCAATGCCAGAATAAAATGGAAAATTTGTGACATACAGACTCCAAGTTTGAGGAGAGTTATATTTTGTTATGTATTCTATGAAACGTTACATATAAAAACGAGAGCAAAAACCCATTATAAGTAAGAGATCTCGTTAATTTTCTGAAAATTGTTGCTCTGTACTCACTTTTCGGCGGCGGTGGTTATTTTTTGGTATGTGGAATGTTGTGGACATTTTTCTGACCGATGGCCGTACAGTTAACGTCCTGCTAAGCTCCAAAAAGCGATTGCTCAAATTTTGTTAATCAGGTAACGTTGCTGACTGATTTATAGCAATGGCTATACTTTTTAGCATAGTCTATTGAATCGATAAATATTACCGATTTAACGGCTCTGTCCGGGACAGGTAAAGTGACGAAATCACAGAGAATTACGGGGATGTCAGATGTCAGAAGGTCAGACCGCCGACAGTAACAAGAGGCAGAGAAAAGTTAAGCTCGCGTTGATGGGCCCTGCATTTATTGCGGCAATCGGCTATATCGATCCCGGTAATTTCGCCACAAATATTCAGGCAGGCGCCAGTTACGGCTATCAGTTACTTTGGGTGGTCGTCTGGGCCAATATTATGGCTATGCTGATCCAGTTGTTATCAGCAAAGCTGGGGATTGCGACCGGGAAAAATCTGGCGGAACATATTCGTGATCGTTTTCCACGCCCTGCTGTCTGGTTCTACTGGGTGCAGGCTGAACTGATTGCGATGGCGACGGATTTGGCTGAGTTTATCGGCGCAGCGCTGGGTTTCAAATTGTTGTTCGGCGTTACCCTGTTGCAGGGGGCTATTATAACCGGAGTCGCAACTTTCCTGATTCTGATGTTGCAGAGCCGGGGTCAGAAGCCACTGGAGTGGGTGATAGGCGCAATGTTGTTGTTTGTTGCCGGGGCGTATGTAGCAGAAATGTTTTTTTCCCAGCCTAATCCCGGCGGACTCCTCCGTGGCATGGCATTACCTGTATTGCCGGATTCTAACGCACTGTATCTGGCCGCCGGGGTACTTGGAGCGACCATTATGCCGCACGTCATTTACCTCCACTCGGCGCTGACCCAACAGGATGATGGTGCCAGTAAAAAGCAGCGTTATGCCTCAACCAAACTCGATGTCGCCATTGCTATGACGATTGCCGGATTTGTCAATCTGGCAATGATGGCCACAGCTGCTGCCGTGTTCCATTTCAATGGTCATACCGGAATTACCGAACTTGATGAAGCTTACCTGACACTGAAACCTCTGCTGGGAAGTGCTGCTGCCCTGGTATTCGGTCTGAGCCTCGTGACTGCCGGTTTATCTTCTACTGTCGTAGGGACTTTGGCAGGGCAGGTCGTCATGCAAGGCTTTGTTCATTTTACTATACCGTTATGGGTTCGCAGGGTAGTCACGATGCTGCCATCATTTATTGTTATTTTTGCCGGAATGGACCCCACCAGGGTACTGGTTCTGAGCCAGGTATTCCTGAGCTTCGGTATTGCACTGGCATTAATCCCCCTGCTGGTTTTCACCGGCAACCGGCAATTAATGGGCGCACTCACCAATAAAAGAAAAACGCATATCACCGGTATTGTGATTGTGGTTCTGGTCATTGTGCTAAATGTGGTTGTGCTGAGTGGAGAGATACCGGAGATGTTCTGACAGGCCTTTATATGCCGGGCGACTATGGTTACCGCCCGGCAGACGAAACCATGATATAGTGTTTTTTTTTCCGGTTTTATACCTTTATTTTGTTGCAGCCATGCGCGGTTCTGCCAGTGATTATTCAGCATCTTACCTATGTGCATTGGCTGGCAGGCGAGGTATGGTAGATGACTGTGAAAATGATGAACTAATTTCACCTGGTTACCGGTGACCAGCAGATTTGAAGAAGGCGAACCCGTCTTCACCATTAATTACCCCCAAGCGGAGTAGCATAAGAATGACAAACTATGCCTTGGTCGGCGATGTAGGCGGAACTAACGCCCGTCTTGCGTTGTGTGATGTGACTGACGGCAGCGTCTCGCAGGCCAAAACCTTTTCAACCGATGATTATCAGAGCCTGGAAGATGTTATCCGTGAGTATCTGGCGGATCAACAAGCTATCACCTGTGCATGTATCGCCATCGCCTGTCCGGTGAAAGATGACTGGATTGAAATGACTAATCATAGCTGGGCGTTTTCTATCAGCGAGATGAAACAGAATCTCGGGCTGGAACATCTGGAAGTGATTAACGATTTCACTGCGGTCTCCATGGCCATCCCGATGCTAAGCAATGATGATGTCATCCAGTTCGGTGGTAGTGAACCGGTGAAAGATAAACCTATTGCTATCTATGGTGCCGGGACAGGATTGGGAGTGAGCCATCTGGTACATGTCAACAAACGCTGGGTCAGTTTGCCAGGTGAGGGTGGGCATGTTGACTTCACCTGCGGGACCGAAGAAGAAGACATGATCATGAGTGTTCTTCGTGCCGAACGTGGCAGAGTTTCAGCTGAACGGGTACTCTCAGGTAAAGGTCTGGTAAATATCTACCGGGCTATTGTCATTTCTGACAGTCGTGTGCCTGAACGACTGCTCCCACAGGACGTGACCGAACGCGCACTCTCCGGTAGCTGCACAGACTGTCGGCGTGCGCTGTCACTGTTTTGTGTCATCATGGGGCGTTTCGGTGGAAATCTGGCACTGACCCTTGGGACTTTCGGTGGCGTATATATTGCCGGGGGAATTGTGCCACGTTTCCTGGAGTTCTTTAAAGCTTCCGGTTTTCGGGCTGCATTTGAAGACAAAGGACGTTTCCGTTCTTACGTACAGGACATTCCGGTCTATCTGATTACACATGACCAGCCCGGACTGCTGGGGGCAGGCGCCCATATGCGTCAGACTCTGGGGATGGTACTGTAATTTCTGTGTCATTCCTGAGCCGTGTGGTGTTTGCCACACCGGCCAGGAATGCATTCTGCTACAAATGCATCAGCTGACGAAATTCTTTGACCTTACTGCGGCTGACTGGGATCTGAAACTCCAGTTCCCGTAATTTAAGAATATAAGTATTGTTAAACCACGGCTCTATTTCGCTGATTTGATTCAGGTTTACGCAATATGATCGGTGGCAGCGAAAAAACTGACTCTCTGGCAGTCTCTGACAAAACTCACTAATACTCATCGACATAATAAACTGATCCCGTCGGGTGTAGACGATGGTGAGTTTTTCGTGCGCTTCTGCGTAACAAATATCGTGAATATCCGTCACGATGATCCTGTCATCTTTTACCAGGTTGATAGTCTGCTGTATTGTCGAATGATTTTGCGCAGAGATAGCATTTTGCTGGTGATGCCAGCCAGCTTCCAGCTTATTCAGCATGCTGATGATTCGGGATTCCTGATAGGGTTTCAGAATATAATCAAAAGCATCCAGCTCAAAGGCTTCCACGGCATGCTCTTTCCAGGCCGTAATAAACACAATCAGAGGCTTAATCGCAAACTGACTGATATTTTTTGCCAGTAGCATGCCGTCAAGTGATGGAATGTTAATATCCAGAAAAATAACATCTGTCTGATGTTGTTGAAGATACTTAAGAACATCCAGACCGTCAGTAAAACAGGCTTCAATGCTGATGTGACTGTACTGTTGTATCATCCAGCTGAGTTCCTGCTGGGCCAGGTACTCATCTTCGACAATGATAGCCTTCACGTTACATTCTCCGTACTGAATTGTCTTTTACTGTTGTCTGCCACACTGGAAGGGGAGGTTTTGCTGACAGTAAAACTGATTTCGGTGCCAGGGGATAGGCGGCGAATTTTCAGACCCTCTCCGTATAGCAATCTGACCCGATGATGAACGTTTAGCAAACCAATCTTATTACCTGGCATTTCGTTATTCGCCACTCTGCGGATGACTTCCTCGCTGATACCTTCCCCGGTATCCCTCACTGAGATGAGGACGTTATCTTCACAATCTCCCTGGCGGATAGTTATGGTCACCACGCCTTTTCCCTGGGTCCGCTGAATTCCATGGACAATGGCATTTTCAACCAGTGGCTGGATAAGCAGGCTCGGGATTTTACAGGAAATTTCTTCATCGATGTCATAGATTATCGATAGCTTGTCGCCAAACCTGGCTTGCTCGATAGCAATATAATCCATTACCTGGTACAGCTCTTTCCTGATATCAATCACTTCATCATCACTAAGTTCCAGGTTGTAGCGCAGATAGCGCGACAAGTTAATGACTAACTGACGGGCAGTATCCGGATTCATGCGGATTGACGAGGAGATAGCATTTAGTGCATTAAACAGAAAGTGCGGGTTGATTTTACTCTGCAGGGCGCGCAATTCGGCTTTATTTGCCATCTCACGTAACTGCTCAGCCCGGGAGACTTCCAGTTGTGTTGAGATGATTTGTGATAAACCGACGGCCATCTCTTTCAGTGAACCCGTAATCCGGTGTGCCCGACGGTAATAAATCTTCAGGGTGCCGGCAACCTCACCTTTTTCCCGCAGTGGTATCACCAAAATAGAGTGGATATCCCGCGTCCGGTTGGCTTCATCATTATTACGAATAATAATTTTTCCGCTGGTAATCGCGAGCGTGGTGGTGGTGCTCAGACCAATATTGCCGGTCTGATACTGCTCTTCACCATAACCGACGTAAGCAAGAATTTCCTGGCGATTGGTCAGTGCTACCGCATCGGCATTGATATCGTGGCGAATAATTTCGCAGACCTGGCGTAATGACTGGCTGTTGATGTTCCTGAATAATGGCAGAGTTTTATTGGCAATATCCAGGGCCAGTTTCGCCTGACGTGCCGCCTGCGCTTCACGCTCTCCCTCAACGCTTTGTACCAGCAATACAATCAGCCCGATGCTGGTCGCACCCAGAATCATTGGCAGCGCAATTTCACTGACAATTTCTATGCCCAGACTGGTGGGGCGGGCCAGTAATACAATCAGGATCATTGTCAGGCTTTCACATAACATGCCACAGAGGATACCAACGCTCCAGCGCCGTGATTTTTCGATATGCCTGTATATGAGCCCGGAGACCACACCCGCCAACACACTGGTTATCAGGCAGGGCAGGGCGGTCACACCGTGAACATCGATTAAAAACCGGTGTAATCCGGCTATGACCCCGGTGGTAATGCCTACCCAGGGCCCAAACAAGATTCCCCCGGACATGACCGCAATGATTCGCACATTGAGCAGCGACCCATCCACATTGATTCCGGTCCAGGTGCTAAACAGCGCAAACAGAGAAAAGATGGCTGTTACGGCCATTTTTTCTGGCACGGTATAATCATCTTTTTGTAACAGTTGGCGGAAGGGCGCTGCACGGGTCAGAAAAAACAGGCAGATCAGCATTAATGCTGCACGGTCAAAAACCGCCAGTAACTTATCCAGATGGAGGAACATCGCGGCGGGCCTTAGGTGAAAAAACAACAAAACAGGCAGTTATGATAGAAAAATTCCCTGTCCTGCACCAGCGCTTCACCTGGATAATTTGCGTAAAACAAAATCAGGATCAATTCCGGGTTATCGGTTAAAAAATATCTGTATCGTCTGAAGAGCATTTGCTGGACAAACACTGAACCCGGCAGGTATGTTGATTTTACTCCATTCGGAGTGCGTCGCTCGGACGGTCCGGGCGCTAACGTTTAACGGAGTTTTTTATGTCAGATAATCAGCCAGTCCGTCGTTTTACCCGTATTGATCGCCTGCCTCCTTATGTTTTCAATATCACCGCAGAATTAAAAATGGCTGCCCGTCGTCGGGGCGAGGATATTATTGATTTCAGTATGGGGAATCCGGATGGCCCTACACCACCACATATTGTCGAAAAACTCTGTCAGGTCGCACAGCGCGAAGATACCCATGGTTATTCCACCTCCAAAGGTATTCCCCGGTTACGCAGAGCGATTTCCCGCTGGTATGCAGATCGTTATCAGGTAGATATCGATCCAGAATCTGAAGCCATTGTGACTATTGGTTCGAAAGAGGGGCTGGCACACCTGATGCTGGCTACACTGGATCACGGTGATACCGTACTGGTACCTAACCCAAGTTACCCGATTCATATCTATGGCGCGGTTATTGCCGGTGCACAGGTGCGTTCGGTACCGCTGGTATCCGGCGTTGATTTCTTTGCAGAACTTGAGCGGGCCATCCGTGAAAGTTATCCAAAACCGAAAATGATGGTTCTGGGATTCCCGTCAAACCCGACAGCACAGTGTGTTGAGTTGGACTTCTTTGAGCGGGTTGTTGCTCTGGCTAAACAATACAATGTGCTGGTGATACATGATCTGGCCTACGCAGATATCGTTTACGATGGCTGGAAAGCACCTTCAATTATGCAGGTTCCTGGTGCCCGTGACGTTGCTGTCGAGTTCTTTACGCTGTCGAAAAGTTACAATATGGCCGGTTGGCGAATTGGATTTATGGTGGGCAATAAGGAGCTGGTTTCGGCGCTGGCAAGGATTAAAAGCTACCATGACTATGGTACCTTTACCCCGTTACAGGTTGCGGCGATAGCGGCACTTGAAGGAGATCAGCAATGTGTCCGTGATATTGCCGAACAATATAAGCGTCGTCGCGATGTGCTGGTGAAAGGGTTGCATGATGCTGGCTGGAGGGTGGAAAACCCGAAAGCATCGATGTATGTCTGGGCAAAAATTCCAGAGCATTATGCCCATCTCGGATCGCTGGAGTTTGCTAAGCTGCTGCTTGAAGAAGCAAAAGTGTGCGTTTCCCCCGGAATCGGCTTTGGCGATTATGGTGATACTCATGTCCGGTTTGCTCTGATAGAGAACAGTGATCGCATCCGCCAGGCGGTGCGTGGCATCAAAAACATGTTCCGTGCCGCAGGATTGGCTCCCCAAAATAGCAGTGAAACTGTCTCTCCGGAGAGTTCAGCGCCCTGATAGTTTTGCTCAGGGGAGAATCCCCTGAGCTTCCCCGGTTTGTGCCCCAAATGAATCTTCTCTGACAGCCACAGGCCACTAGTGTGGTCGTTACAGCTGGTAACTTCGCTACATCAATCGTTGTGGTTTTGAAAATTAATTAAAATCTGTTTTTCCCCCTGCAGTCCTGGCTTTAAAATTAACTGTATTTCTCTTTGCTACGGCATTTTTCCGGCAGGAGTGAGAAAATCAGCCAGGTAATACTCTGACAATTAAAGCAAATCAGGATACATTAACGGGGAGCATATCACGGGCGGTGTCAGGAGCCTGTTGTTCCGGGCAGTCTTTACAGGTCTGATACCGGTATCTACTACTCTCCGGAAGGGAGCTGGATAATGAAAACATTATTAATGGCTATTGATCGCCAGGCCTCAATGGCGGAAAAAATTATCAGAACCACCCTGGATCAGGCTCAGGCGCATCAGGCGTCGGTGGTTATTGTGTGTTGTGTGATGTCTGATGATATTTCCGGCAGCCAGCCGATAGAAATTGATACTGCAGAGAGCGGGTCATTGTTGCTGAATGCCAGAGACAGCCAGAATTCGGCAGAACAGATGCTGCGCTTTGCGCTGTATCCGTTTGCTCAGGCTGGAATTCCCGCTCGCGGATTGATCTGCAGTGGCGAACCGGCTACCACCATAGTCGAACAGGCTGATCGTATACAAGCCTCAATGATCATTATGGGACGTCGCCATCTTTCTTCTTTCAACCGAATTCTGAAAGGCTCAGTGAGTGCTGCTGTTATTGAACGAGCCCATTGTCCTGTTCTGGTTGATGTTACCCAAGAGACTTCGTCTACGGTATGACCGAAACACTACTCCCTTCTGTCATCAGCCTGATTGTTTTAGGGCTAATACTGACTGTCATTGTCAGAAAGCATCGTCTTTCGCTGGTGGCTGCTATTTTACTGACGATTGTTCCTGTAGTAGCAGGAAATCTGTGGTGGTTTTACGCCTATAAACCACAGCATGATGCTGAACTTTTGGCTCAGCACTCGCTGGCAGAATTATCAGCAATACCCGGTTACCGGATTCTGAAACAGCAGGAACCGAAACTCTGGTCGGTTTTGCAGCAATCTTTTCTGCGCTCGATAAACCAGGGGATGAGTGTACCCCTCGCCATCGGGCAGTTGCGTGGCATGCTGGCTGATGTGGTGAATCAGCGAATTGGCCGTGCCAGTGACCAGGCGGTTATTGATTATGTCACGGTCAATGTGGACGAAATGATTGCGCTGGAGAAAATCTCACCGGAATACTGCTTTCGCTTTCTGTATCCACAGGTTGAAGGTGGCGTCAATCTGATGCAGGTACTCCCGCAGTCGCTGAATGATCGTGATTCGGCGGCAATGGAACAGTTGTTACTGACCAGCGAAGGGCCTGATAAACCACTCAATAAAACTCTGGCCAGTGAAACGTTGAAACAAGTCGTGAGTACCCTGTACTCACGCTGGGGCGACAAGCTGAAGCAGCTCAATGAGCCGGGTGACACATCTTCTGATCATCAGTCACTGTGCGCGATGACGATTGATTTGTACCAGACCATCCTGAAACTGCCGGCGCCTCAGTCGGCCAACCTGTTACGTATGATGGTCGTCAGTGCAGATTAGTCCCTGAACACTGTCTGCCGGCGGGTGGCAGACAGAAATCTCTGATTTCTCCATCCTGATGTGGGCTTACGGTCTAATCCGATGTGCAACCACCGGAGGAGGGATACATTACTATGCCTGTAAATTTTACTTTTCGGATAACAGTTCTGAACATGACGAAAAATCTTAGAGTTCTCTGTATGGCGGGAGTGCTGAGCACTCTGCTAAGTGGCTGCGCACATCAGTATCCCGGGGGGTACACACAGGTAGACAATGATAAAGCTTCCCACAGTCTGCAGTTTCGTTACAAACCTTCACAGGTCAATCTGACCGCTCTCAACACCACAGTGGCAGATTATTGTCACCAGCATGGTTTTGATAAAGTTGAACCGCTTCCGGAAGAAAACAGCGCCTGGCCAGGAGACAAAACCCGTTGGTTCCAGTGCAATTATTCGGTAGATAATTAACAGCAGCGAAGTCAGGAATACTCGTCACCGGGAAGCAGGGGCAATACTATGATTTTCTCCCACAGGAGTTTTGCACATTGATCGGTGAAAAACTGTTGAATCCGGTAAACCGCTATCGCAAGTGGCTCAATATTCTCTGGACGATTCCTACGTTATTTATCTGGGCGATGGTGGGGGCACGCGTGGGGATGCAATACGATCCTGATGCCCCCGGTGGCATCTATATCTTTGCCGGAGTAATGGTATGGTTTTTTGTGCATCTTCTGTCGGTTATGGTTTTGGCGATAGTGCTGGCGATTTACCGCCGGAGAGTCAGGACTGCGTTAAGAGTGAAGTGATTTTTCGGGAAATAGTGTCAGACAAAGACAATATTATGCCCCGGCAGGCGGGGCATCACGAAATAACAGGCAGGTTGTCAGTTTTGTACCAGTGTGGCAGGTTGTTCTGAATTTTGGCCCGGCTGTCGAACGGTCAGCGACAGGATCAGTGAAACGGCCAGTAGTACCATGATCACTGCAAATGTCACCATAAATCCGCCGAAAATTGACGCGACCAGTGAACCAAGAATACTGCCAACGCCAAAACCGAGATAAATAACGCCGTAGTTTTTTGTCAGATTATTCAGACCAAAGAAATCGCTGACCAGTGACGGGAATACGGTAATCGAACCACCAAAGCTGAAAGCGATACAGGCAACAGCGAAGAAAAATGAATCCTGTTGTAGTCGGGTAAACAGCAGCAGACTCATCCCTGCCAGTGAGACGATCTGCGCCAGTGAAATCACGCGGATACGTGGCAGCTTGTCGGATAACACTCCCAGCACCAGACGACCCGCCAGATTGGCCATGGCTATCACCGTCACTGCGTTGGCTGCGGCCAACGCGGGTAAATGCACCAGATTCTGGCCGATGTCTTTGGCGATCCCGATGACATATAAGCCGCTCATACAGGCAGTCAGGAACATTAACGCCAGCATCCAGTATTGTGGCTGACGCATAGACTCTGCAAGGGTAAAGTCACCCGCGGAGTCACTACCTTGCTGAACCTCTGTACGCGGAGCATCTTTCATCAGCAAAGCACCGACCGTCACTATCACCAGAGTGATCGCTCCCCACAGCATAAAGGTATGCTCCAGACTCTGATGGGCCAACAGATAGCTAAAAATAAATTTAAAGCCCAGGCTTCCTAAACCATAAGCACCGATAGAGCATGCAGAAATGACCCCTTTACGCTCAGGAAACCATTTTACGCAGTTGGATAATATCAGCAGGTAGCCGGTGCCATCAGCCAGACCGACCAACACTCCGGCACTCAGATACAGCATGCCGATGGAACTAGATTCTGCGGTTAGAAACAGGCCGATAGCCAGTAAAATACCGGCACTGAGGGTCACGTTACGTACACCAAATCTTTCCTGTAGTTTACCCGCCATAGATGATGCCAGAGCGAGGGTGAGGCTGAGGATACCAAAGGACAGAGCGATTTTGCTGACCGGGGCGGAGAGTTTCTGAGACAAGGGCTGATTAAACAAACTCCAGGTATAAACAGATCCTAATGCAAACTGGGTAATCACAGTCCCGCACAGTGTCAGCCAACGGGTAGCTGATGGCGGTTGTTTGGTGGTGTTCATGTTCGCGCTCCGCGAGAGATTCAATTTCTACGGACAGGATAATTAATTACCGGGAGTTTGTGTGGGATTATGGTATGAGCTGCCGTTTCCGCGGCATGAAATGCATGATACAGGGTATGAATGACGTTTATCGGGTATTTATGCCATCCATATCACCTTGTTTTCAGACTGCTCGTGCGCGTCGGCCTGCCGGTAAGCGGACAAACATCATCAGGTTCGCGAGAGAAATACTCATCAGTCCGAGGACGGCATGGGGTTGCCAGATAAAACCTTCAAACTCCGCAGATAATGCCAGTGCGACTAACGGAAATAATAAGGTACTCCATGCGGCCTTTGCCGCACCGATTCTGCCCAGCAGGGTAAAGTAGGCACCGAAACCACACACCGACCCTATCACTGCCAGATAACCAACGGCTGCCAGCCAGTGAGTATTCAGTGACGGTGCCAGAGACTGGCCGGAGAACAGGCTGAGCAGGGCCATGACCAGGGCTCCGTACAGCATGGCATACCCGGTGGTTGTCATGACATCCTGTTTCTGGCGCTGGTGGCGCACACTCAGCATATTTCCCAGCGAGAAACCCAAGGTCCCCAGAGCGGATAAACCAATACCTGCCAGCAGTTGAACTGAATAATGGTTGGCCTTCAATTGTGGCCAGAACATCACAATCATCCCTCCGAGGCCGAAGATCAGCGCTGGAATAAATTGTACCGGTGGTTTCTGACGAAAGAAGATCCAACTATTGATGGCGTTATAAATCACCGCCATTGAAAAAATCACAGATTCGAGACCACTGTTAATCCACTGAGCAGCAGTATAAAAGCAGATAAAATTTACGCCAAAGATACAGCATCCCTGCAGCAAACAGTAAAAATGGGTCTGACGGGATAGTTTTTTCAGGCGGTGAGTCAGCTTTAGCGCAACCAGCAGTAGGATTGCCGCCAGCAAAAAACGCCAGAAGACGGAGGTCATCACCGGAACACCAGCAGAATGTTGCTGGACAAAAATAGCTATCCACGTGGTGCCCCAAATCAGTACTACGGTAAAATACAGAACGATGTTCATTTGATCTCCTCCCTACGCTAAGCTGCCATTATGGCGGGCTGCTGAGAAGACCGTTGATACCGGTTTGCGGTCAGTTTGCATAATCCTGCGGTTTTTTTTCTCTTAACAGAGTCAACACTGGCAGCTGATAAGACACCCGATTACACTGAGAAAGTGACAGCGGAGGACCGGAGAAACGATGTCTTATCAGACTTTTGATATTTTACGACACCACAAGACAAAATTGCGTGAAGCAGTCACGCTCGACAGTGGCATACAGTTAGCATCGTGGTTCAACTGTCAGGACATGGTGACAAATCTGAGTGATCACCATACTCTCAGTTTGTATATAGCCGATGGCTACGACACCTGGCATAAAACTCCGCATGGCTGGCGTAATGGCGGTGGACCAGATCGTTTCTGTCTGATGCCCGCTCACAGTGAGTCCTGCTGGGATGTCCGTGCGAGACTTTCGTTTGTTCATCTTTATTGCACCGAACAACATTTGATGAAACTGGCGGGTGAAATTTGGGATCGCAGCCCGCAGATGATTTCGCTGGATGAACAGGTTTTCGCTGAAGATCCACGAATTACTCAGCTGTATCGCCACTTTATACTCAGTTGCGACTGGCAACAACCGGCGAATCATCTGATGCTGAGTACCGCCACCACATTATTAATGACGAGTTTAGTGCAACAATACAGTACCGTTAACTGGCAATTGCCTAAAGTTCGAGGTGGGCTGGCACCAAAGGTGCTGAAAAGGGTGGATGAATTTATTACCTCACAGTTAAGTTCACCTTTAACTCTGGCAGAACTGGCCGCAGAAGCAGCATTAAGTGATTATCATTTTGCGCGGATGTTTCGTCAGAGTACCGGTCAGTCGCCACATCAATATGTGATGATCAAACGGATGAACACGGCAGAGCAGTTACTTCTGAATACTCCGTTGTCACTGACGGCTATTGCGGAGGAATGCGGCTTTTCCTCTCTGAGCCATTTCAGTCACCGGTTTCGTGCTCACTTTGGTCAGAGCCCGTCAGTCTATCGTCAGGCACGGCCATAGAGCCGTGTCTGTTGCTGATAAGTCTTAGTTTTTATCATCACTTTCGCCCAGGAAAAAGTACCAGAGCGGAATGGAGAGCAGGCCAGTGAACACAGCAGTGTAGATGACAATCATAAAACATTGTGTCAGATACAGGTCGGCAGGCCACTGACTGAAGGGAATATGATATTCGTCGATCACACCTCCGATAATCGCCCGGGTCATAATGGTACCAACGATTAAAGCGACCACCACCACGCCACTAATAAAGTGACGGGTTTTTTTATTCTTAAACATAATCACCGTACCTCTCCCTGGAAAAAAACGCATAAATATACATTGTTACTCACCGTTATTAATGAATATTCCGGACTATGAATTATTTAGCCGATATAGTGTAACCCGGTCAGGAATAAAATCCGACGCCTGTCAAACGGTATATTGCCTGTTAATATTTAAATGATATATCCGTCATGATTTTAATTCTTTATATCCATATGCAGGGACCAGGACATCTGGCGGAAAATCCACCTGTCGGGGAGATTAGAGATGGCGTGTTCTGGTGAGTACGGGAATCTGATTTTAATTAATGAATTGAAAAATATGATTTTTATTTTAGCCCGTGATAAAAAAAGCCAGTGTTTGCATCACTGGCTGTCAAAAAGGTGGTTGGCTATCATCATTTTTAAGTTATTGAACAGTAATTAAACACAGTTGTTGTATGTTGTTAAATATGATTTTTGTATTAATTAATCTGCCTCTACCGGTGGGCGGACATGTCCTACCTACTGGCACTTTACGCTTCTTCAAAACTCAGGGGTGATGAAGCTTCTCTCTGTGCTCAGCCACTTTGATGAAAGTCGGGGATGGGTGTGCCTGAGCTCTGACTCAACGACAAGAGGGGAGGGGAGAATGAGAGCGATCATGAATTACGTTCACAGCCGTTGATCTGAAATTTTGCGCTTAGTGACTGCCTGCTTTCATTGTGCTACGGCAGCAGAAGCCATTAACCAAACGACCAGGTTTTAGGGCCCTTTGCAACTCTGGCGGGGGTATTGCTTCTGACATGCAAAACGCCGGGTCCCGGGTAGCTGATAAAGCTTCAGAGGTCACCGGAGATACTGAAGCCAGAGAAATGAAAATTTGCTGTATTTAATAAAATTATATCATGCTTATAAATGGTAAATATTCTTATTCTCATCTTCACGATGTTAATGAAAGGTTATTTAAGTTATAAAGTATCGAGCCAGGTGTATTTTATGTTTATGCGCTGATAACTTAATTGAAGTTTTATTTTGATCGTTATCTGTTTTTATATTACCTGTAGGTTATTGAAAATATTATCTGATCCAGAATTGTTTTCTTAACTGAATATATAAATAGTTAACGATATGTGCTAGTTCGTTGTGGTTTTTTTTGTATGTGGCTGATTTAAATGGTTAAAACCAACATTAATTTATCGGTTTTTGACCGTGAGGCGATGTTTGAATTGCCGCAGATTAAAAATTAATTTTCGTTTGGTTACAATTGCATTATTGAGTGGGGAATATTTTGTGCGGTGTGAATGAATATAATACACCGTGCAACAAAAAAGCGGTTTACCTACATTTTTCTTGACAAGATCCGGGTGCGGAGGAATATACTTGGGCTCATTCGGACTACACAGAACCAGTATTGTGCTCTTTTATGACAATATTTGCGTCTCGAATATCTGGGTATATCTCTATATAAACAAATTCAGATTCTGCAGTAATTTGCTTGTCGTCAATACTGCATAGCGCTTATCAAATAAGCTTTGCCGACAAAAGCTCCGTAGTGAGTGATGTGACAGGTTCCATCTCTGTGAGGAAATGGACGTGGTGGCGATTTTTTGTTCTTCTTTCCGGTGGGAAGCAGAGATATGTGCTATAGAAACAGTATGACGTTTAGAGGAAAGGATGGTGCGACACCTGATTCTACTCTTCCTGTCTCATCTCTTATCATTCTACCTGCCTGGTAAGAGACAAGGCACCTGGGTGTCGTGGGCTAATACGGTCACTTAATACAAAAGAAGATAGCAATGTTAAGCAATGATCTCACATCGCTGATTACGCGGATTGACTTCGCGCTAATCTCATCAATTCATATCATCTATCCGCCACTGACCATCGGTCTGGCCTTGCTGCTTTTCATCGCGGAAGCAATGTGGGTCAGGAACAATGATGAGAAGTGGTATCGCATTTGTCGTTTCTTTGAAAAGCTGTTTATCGTGAACTTTGGTGCCGGTGTGGCTACCGGGGTCACGATGGAAATGGCGTTTGGTATCCTTTACGGCCGTTTCTCACAGGCTGCCGGACCTTTCTTTGGTCAGGTGTTAGGATACGAAACCATTACCGCCTTTATGTATGAAGCCGGATTCATCGGCTTGATGATTTTTGGCTGGGGTAAAATCAGTCGCAAAATGCACCTGTTTGCGACCTTTAACGTTGCTCTTTCCTCAACTCTTTCGGCAATGTGGATTCTGGTAGCCAACTCCTGGATGCAGACACCGACCGGTGTTCAGTTGAAAAACGGCATTTTCGTCGTGACTGACTGGGTTGCGGCGCTGTTCAATGCCAACGTACGTTCAGCCTTCCCACACATGTTACTGGCGAGCTTTGAGCTGTCACTGACTTTTGTGGTGGCTGTCTGTGCATGGTTCGTCCTCAAACGTCGCAATGTTGATATTTTCCTGCGTCCTTTAAAATATTCACTGGTTGCGCTGGCAGTAGTTGCTGCAGCACAGGTCTATATGGGTGACGTTTTGGGTGAAAACACCCTGGAAAACAAACCTGCGGCGTTGGCAGCAATGGAAGGTCAGTATGATGCTTATGATGCTCAGGGCAATGTTAACAATGCCTGGAACATTATCGGCTGGCCGAACAAAGAAGGCACGGGTCTGGCGTGGTCCATTTCTATTCCACACGGTCTGAGCCTGATTGAAACCAAAACCTGGAACGGTCCGGTTCGTGGTCTGAACAGCTTCCCTAAAGACGAACAGCCACCCGTGGTTCTGCCGTTCTATGCCTTCCGTGCGATGGCCGGAGCAGGTGGTGCACTTCTGCTGGTGAGCCTGTGGGGGGTCTGGTTAATCGCTCGTCGTCGTATGACTCCGGAAACTGCATCTTCTAACAAGTGGTTCCTGATGATTGCCGTGGCTATGGTTGTACTGCCGTATATTGCAGTGATTGCCGGCTGGTGGACACGTGAGATTGGTCGTCAGCCATGGATCGTTTACGGACTGATGCGTACTGAAGATGGTATGAGTGCAATGACGACGGGCCTGGCAATTTTCTGGTTTGTTGGTTTTGCAATTTTCGAATCAGCGGTTGTCACCGGGACAATCTGGTTCCTCGCGAAAGTCGTTCGCCTGGGTCCTGATTTATCCAGCAAAATCCCTGGTGAAGGTCATGAACATCTTGGTCAACTGGATCTTCCGGAAGGCGAAGAGCACGCTGACCATCCTGAATACATAAGACCGGTCTGATACGGAGAGAACACTCATGGATATGCTAAATCATACTCAGCATTTTTTGATTATTGCCTGGTGGCTGGCTTTTGGTATCAGCGTACTGTTATACATTGCGCTGGATGGTGCAGACCTTGGTGCAGGGATTTTCTCGCTGTTCGTCAGAGATCATCATGAACGTGGTGCTATCATGGCGGCAATGGCCGGTACTTGGGATGCTAACGAAACCTGGCTGATTGTTGCGGGTGGTATTATGTTTGGTACCTTCCCGTTTGTTTACGGTTCTGCGTTTAGTTACCTGATGGTGCCCATGGCACTGGTGTTGTGGGGCATTATGTCCCGTGCCGTAGCTCTGGAATTTCGTCATCTGGCATCGCCATTCTGGCAGAAATTTTCTGATGGCGTGTTTGGGATTTCCAGCCTGACGGTGACTTTCTTCGGTGGCATGAGCGTGGGTGCTGTACTGCAGGGCTTTGCGCTGGATAATCCGGCACAGGGTGTTCCGCACTATGCGGGCGGGGCGTTTAACTTTATTACGCCTTTCTCAATCTGGACCGGTGTTGCTTCCTGTATTGCCATGGTTCTTGCTGGTGTGCTGTTTGTCCGCGCACGATTTGAAAAGAGTGAACCACTGCGTCAGATTGCAGCCCGCTGGACGGCGGTAACTTTCTGGTTAGCGATTATTGCGGTCGTGGTCACCTGGATCTGGAGTGCATTCGACTTTGACTGGGCCCGTGCTAAGTGGTTTGGTCCGCACTTCTGGATTTGGGGACTGTTTGGTCTGATAGCGCTGTTCTGTATTGAACAGGTACGCCGTGATACGCTGAAAGACAAAGATCTTGCTGCTATCCTGTGGTTTAATGCTGCTGCGCTGATCCTTGGTTTCGGTATGCTTCTCACCATGTTCCCATGGATTGTACCTAACACCTGGACCATTTGGGCCGGTGCGACCCCACAGGTTTCCCTGATTACCTTCACTCTGACCATGGGTGGATTTGTTCCGGTCATGCTGATGTATAACTGGTACCAGATCTGGGTATTCCGCGGTCGTATCTCTAAACTGGTCGGTTACGGACACTAATCTTATATGTCGTCTCGCCCACCCCTCAGTGGAGCGGCCGCTCGCCTGGCAGAACGCTGGCTTTCAAGCCAGCGTCGCCAGGCTGGTGCGCTCTTTTCTCTGTCAGTTGTCATGGCTACCCTGAATGCGGTAATGATGATTGCTCAGTGCTGGTTACTGGCATGGCTGATTGACAGTGTGGTTATTGGTGGCAAAGAGCTGTCGGGGTTATTCCCGGCACTCTGGTTATTGCCGCTGGTGATGTTACTGCGTGCTGCTCTGGAAATGTTACGCCAGGGTTTTGCGTTTGAAAGCGCCGCACGTATCCGTCAGACTCTCCGCTCCACCTTACTTGAACGTATTTCAGCTCTTGGACCCTCCTGGAGCCAGCAACAACGCACCGGCAGTATCGCAAGTACGCTGGGTGAAGGTGTTGATGCTATCGAAACTTACTTTTCTGCTTTCCTGCCACAGAAAATTATTATCGGTGTCGTTCCGCTGGCGATTCTGGTCGCATTGTTTCCGTCGGACTGGGTGTCCGGGCTGATTATGTTGATCACCGCGCCACTGATACCGATCTTCATGATTATTGTCGGCAAAGGTGCAGAAAAAATCAGTCTCAAACAGTGGCGTAAGCTTAGCCTGATGAGCGCCCACTTTTTTGATGTGATTGCCGGACTGACCACGTTGCGTCAGACCAATGCTGCCCGTCGGCAGGCTGAAATTATTGCAGCAATCTCAGAAAACTATCGTCAGACCACGATGAAGGTATTGCGTGTTGCATTCCTGTCCTCGCTGGTACTGGAATTTCTTGCCACGATCAGCACAGCGATGGTAGCCGTTTATGTCGGTTTCCGGCTCTATTACGGCGATCTGGCCTTTTTACCTGGTTTATTTGCACTGTTACTTGCCCCTGAATTTTTCCGACCTCTGCGTGATCTGGGAGCCCATTATCATGCCCGTATGGATGCTATTGGTGCCACAGAAGGCCTGCTGGATATTCTTAACACCGAACTGCCGGAACAGACTCCGGGTCAGGCATTGTCCGTTGCAGAACCACAGGAAATCCGCGTGGAAAACCTGGGTTATCAGCATCCGGAAGGTGGCGGTATCGAAGATATTTCATTCACATTGCGTCGTGGCGAAACACTGGCAGTTGTCGGGTCGAGCGGGGCAGGTAAAACCACGCTGGCCAGATTATTGCTGCGATTTATCAGCCCGAACCGTGGGAAGATTTTGATAGACGGGGTGGATCTTTCTCAACTGGATCTGCCGGAGTGGCAGAAACAGATTGGCTGGTTACCGCAACGTCCGACACTGTTTGCGGGATCGATTGCCGATAATATCTGTCTCGCCCATCCACAGGCCAGTGACACTGAGCTAAAGAAAGCGGCACAGCTTGCACAGGCTGACGGATTCATCAACGGATTCGCTGAGGGTTATGCCACTCAGCTTGGAGATGGTGGACAGGGATTGTCCGGCGGCCAGGTACAACGCGTGGCCATGGCAAGAGCCCTGCTGACCACACCCCCGGTGATGATCCTCGATGAACCGACCTCCTCTCTTGACAGCCATACTGCACATCAGATGATGTCGGCCCTGGTGAAAGCTTTCCCGGATTCTGCGCGGCTGGTGATTACACACGATACCTCTGTGGCTGTGATGGCCGATCGGGTGGTGGTGCTGGCTCAGGGCAGGGTGATTGAATCCGGAACTCCGGCTGAGTTGCTGCAAAGCGGCGGAGTGTTGGCTGAACTTGAACGTTTGCAGAAAGGAGCAACAGAATGAACGAATTACGTCATCTGTTAGCACTGGCCCGTCCGTGGCGGGCACGGATGGCTATCGGCATACTCCTGTCAGTGGTCGTCATTCTGTCGAACGTATCGCTGCTGGCGCTTTCCGGCTGGTTTATCGCTTCGATGGCGCTGGCCGGTGTGGGTAAAATGACTCTGGAGTTTTTCACCCCTGCCGCCGCTATCCGCGGTCTGGCAGTGCTGAGAACTTTAGCCCGCTATCTGGAACGCGTGGTTACCCATGATGCCACTCTGCGTTTACTGGCAGTACTGCGTGTCTGGTTTTATAAACACCTGGAACCGCTGGCGCCTGCCAGACTGCAGGAGTTTCGTGACGGTGATCTGCTGACCCGGCTGAGAGCCGATATCGACAGCCTGGATAATTTCTACCTGCGCATTCTGGCTCCGGCAATTGCCGCACTGATCTCTTCAGTCGCCATTTTATGCGTACTGTTCTGGTTTTCTCCGGCAGTCGCAGGGATTGATGCAGTGATGCTGCTGGTTGCTGGTGTAGTGATTCCGGTCATTGTCGCTTCACTGACCCGGGCCTCGGGCAACGCAGTGACCGGATTAAGGTCATCTTTGCAGGTTGCCTCCACAGACTTAATCCGCGGTCTTGGTGAGTTACAGATAGCCGGGGCCGTTAACCGCCAGACTGAACACCTGAGCCGACTGTCTCAGCAACTGATTGCCGCGCAGCGTCGTCAGGCGTGGATTGCCGCTGCGGGTAATGCGCTTTCCGCACTGGCAGGCCAGATTGGCATGTTCTGTACGTTGATCCTGTTGATCAGTGCCGCTCATAACGGTGCTCTGGCAGGTAACGATTTTGTCATGCTGATCTTTGCGGTGCTTGCCAGTACCGAGGCCGTTGCTGCATTACCGGCTGCCTTTGCAGCCCTCGGCGTAACCCGCGAAGCCGCGCGCCGTATCTTTGCCATGGCAGAACTCACTCCTGCCATTCGTTTGCCGGCCTCCAGTGATAAACCGGAACGCTTCGATCTGACCTTCTCTGCGGTCACTATGCGTTATGCAGCAGATAAACCCGCTGTACTCGACTCTATGAGCTTTAAGGTGCCGGAAGGACACTGCCTGGCGCTGCTTGGCCCGAGTGGTGCCGGAAAAACCACCATCCTTAACCTGATTCAGGGGTTCTGGGAATGTGAACAGGGCACGATTTCGATTGGCGGGCATCCCGTCAGGGAGTTATCAGATCAGGTATTGCGGCAGACCATTTCAGTGGTCGGCCAGAAAACCTATCTGTTTAATGCTTCAGTACGCGATAATCTACGGATGGTGGCTCCTGACTCCGATGACGATACCCTTTGGCAGGCTCTGGCTAAGGCTTCTCTGGCCGATGAAATCAAAGCTTTCCCTCACGGCCTGGATACGCTGGTCGGTGAATTAGGTGCTCGTTTATCAGGTGGGCAGGCACGTAGGATTGCCATTGCCCGTGCGTTCTTGTCTGATGCTCCGGTTATCCTGTTGGATGAACCGACTGAAGGGCTGGATGCCACAAATACCGGGCTGGTACTGCATTCTCTGCAACAGTTGGTTAAAGGCAAAACAACCTTACTGGTCACTCACCAGATTCAGCCACTGGTGCTGGCAGACAGCCGGCTGGTGCTGGAAGGCTGATGTACCGCCAGACCTGTACAGAGAGTGAAATTTCTGTGCAGGTCTGCGTAATGTTGCCGGAACGTTTTGCACCTCAGTCTGACCCCGCGTTTTTTATTTACCCGAAAACCCCGTGTTCTTCCTTCAGTGGCCGTGGCTTCTGATGTGTCTTCGGACTCCGCCTGATGCAATCTGCGACATAACTGACTAAAATAGCAGCACTGTATCAGAGGTGACTTATTTTATGAGAAACAGGCGGACCGACTGGCAACCTGAAGCGATTCCTTTTGTTTATCCCCATAATCTGCGAGAAGAGGCCGCAAATGTCCCGGCGACACCCGGGGTCTATTTTTTCTATGGCGAAAGTGACAGCATGCCACTGTATATCGGAAAAAGTGTCAACCTGCGGGCGCGGCTACTGTCCCATTTCCGTAATACTGATGAAGCCAAACTGTTACGCCAGACCCGTTACATACGTTATCAGCAGACTGCCGGTGAAATTGGTGCATTGCTGCTCGAAGCGCAGCTGATTAAACAGCTCAAACCTCTGTTTAATAAAAGATTACGTAAGACCCGTTTGCTGCACACTCTGAAACTGACAGATCAGGGAGTGAGTGTTATTGCTCTCACCTCACAGGAAATGGACAGCGCGGAAGATATCTACGGCCTGTTTAAAAACCGTTATAGCGCACTGGGAGCCCTGAAGGAGATAGCCGATCAGAATTCACTCTGCTACGGCTTACTGGGGATTGAAAAAAATCCCCCGGGGCGGGCTTGTTTTCGTCATGCCTTACGTAAATGCTCGGGCGCCTGCTGCGGAGTAATTTCTGCTGAGCAGCATCACGCACAGTTAACGCAGGCGGTCGCTGCCCTGAAAATCGTCTGCTGGCCATGGCCGGGGCGGATTGCCTTGCGTGAAGGTGAAAAGTATCAGGTGATCGATCACTGGGTATGGCTGGGAGAAGCCGACAGTCTGACCCGCGCGCGTGAACTTTCCGGAGTCCGTGACGGCTATGATATTGATGGCTACAAGATCCTCTGCAAACCGCTACTATCGGGAAAATATGAGATTATCCCACTGGACGATTGATCCTGTTGATCGGAAACTGTAGCCTTGCAATCCGGTTAACCAGGGAGGCTGTCAGTGATCTGTCTTTGATGCGGAAGTCAGCATATTAAACACAGTATCCAGAAAATTATCTCGTAATGGATCTTTTATCCGGGGATCCCAGGCGATACCGGTCTGCCAGTGGCTGTTTTCTCCAACCACAGGATGTAAACTCACCCCCTGAGGCAGTATATTTGCTACGCTGGCGGGCAGAAGTGCGATGCCTTCTCCCGCAGAGACACGAGCCAGCAGAGTCTGGATATCATCCGCTTCTGAAACAGATTGTGGCACTAACTGATTGGCTTTCAGGAACATAGTGATTTGAGCGAACAACCCTTCGCCCCGGATTTTCGTCAGCTGTAACAACCGACATTGGCTAAGCCAATCACCGGTGGACCGGGTTACTGAGACACTACCTTCACTGGCGACAGCCAGTACCAGATTTTCCTGCGCCAGCACCCGGCTGCTGAGCGGTTCGGGGGCCGGTAGTCGTACAAATCCCGCCTGTAACTGGCCCTCAGCTAACCGCTGATATTGCACCACTGAAGAGATATCGTTGAGTGACACCTGAACCTGAGGAAAACGTAGACGGAATCCGGCAACCATTTTCGGGGCAATACGGAATGACGATACCCCGAACCCGAGATTGAGTACTCCTACATTTCCACGCTGAATTTCTGCAACCTGACTGACAAAACTGTCGAAGTGTGCGATGACGCCTGCGGCCTGTTCCAGAAGCTGATGGCCGCTAATCGTCAGCCGTGCTCCCTGGCGGCCCCGCTGAAACAGAGTCATTCCACAATGGAATTCCAGGCTCTGGATTTGCTTGGTCAGAGCGGGCTGGGTGATGCACAATTTTTCTGCCGCCGCACGGTAATTGCCAAGCCGCGCGAGCGTTACAAAGGCACGCAGTAATTTAATATCCATTCCGTCAGGTTATCGAAGCTGGAAAAAACGTGATTATAC
Source organism: Tatumella sp. UBA2305 (assembly GCF_002345795.1). Taxonomy (NCBI): domain Bacteria; kingdom Pseudomonadati; phylum Pseudomonadota; class Gammaproteobacteria; order Enterobacterales; family Erwiniaceae; genus Tatumella; species Tatumella sp. UBA2305. The sequence goes on along the minus strand of NZ_DDVT01000003.1, from coordinate 162,345 downwards.
ATGCTGGCGGGAGATCGGGTGAAATTGCGCTCATAACTTGCCGACAGGAGTATGTCATGAATCAGCAAATTCGTGCAGCCAGTGTGCAGTTCTGCCACCGTGCCAGCGATAAACAGTACAATTTGTCAGTGATGGAAGAGATGTGCCATCAGGCGCACAGGGAGGGGGTTAACATTCTGGTCTTTCCGGAAATGTGCATCACCGGTTACTGGCATGTACCGGAACTGGACCGTCAGGCGCTGGAACAACTGGCAGAACCGGCGGCAGACAGCCCGTCTTTGGCGCGTATAGCCAGACTGGCGGAACAGTATCAGATGATGATTGGTGCCGGCTTTATTGAACGGGCTCCGGACGGCCGGTTATACAATGCTTATGCGATATGTATGCCCGACGGAACCCGTCCGGTACACCGTAAGCTGCATGCTTTCGAGCATCCGGAGATTTCTCAGGGGGATCATTTTACGGTGTTTGAAACCCCGTGGGGGGTTAAAGCGGGGATACTGATTTGCTGGGATAATAATTTGACCGAAAATGCCCGGATCACTGCACTGTTGGGGGCAGAGATACTGATTGCTCCGCATCAAACCGGTGGAACCCATTCCCGCAGTCCGTATGGTATGAAACCACTGCCTGTCAGTTTATGGGAAAATCGTCACAGAGATCCGCAGGCTCTGGAACAGGCGCTCAGTGGTGAGAGTGGTCGTGGCTGGCTGATGCGCTGGTTACCCTCCAGGGCACATGATAACGGCATGTTTATTCTGTTCAGTAACGGCGTCGGATTGGATAATGGTGAAATTCGTACCGGTAACGCGATGATCATCGATCCTTATGGGCGCATTGTGAATGAGACCGGTAGCTATCTGGATACGCTGGTTTGCGCCAATTTAGATCTCAGCCTGTTGCCAATGTCTACCGGACGTCGCTGGATCCATGGCAGACGTCCGGCACTGTATGGCCTGCTGTCTGAAGTTCATGGTTACGAACGTGATGCCCGTACTGCCCGTTTTTCCGAAGAACTTCCGGTTTTCAGCCATCCGAATGAGGTTGTCCGCAATCCGCAAAAATAATCGAAGAGTATTTTTAAATTAAATAATATTAATATGTTACAGTAATTATCCTGCCAGTAGCCCCGGATACACCACTGCTACTGGCGGGATTTTATTTTCAGGAAGATACCGCTGATGATTCAACCAAAGACATTCAAAATTTGCAAAGTCATATTGTTGCTGTTAACTGTCTTATCACTAACGGCGATAGTATTTAATATTATCGATCTTATGAACGGAGATGCTGGCACCAGTCATTCGATGCTGATCACCTCTTGTTTCCAGACGCTTATCTATATTTTTTTGTATATCAGACTAAATCGTCGGCAGGCACAGTCACAGGCACAGGCGCAGGCACAAACGGGTACAAAATAATCTGTATCCACAGCGATGGCACTGGTCGATGGTTAGCCCGGTCCGGTGGATAAAATTTCAGGAGTTACCAGACCCGATGAGCTGGTCACTGGCGGTAATATAAGTCAGCTGGTTGCCGATCACAGCTAGCTACGGCCCCTGGCAAAAATGGGAAGGTGCGGGGCCAGAGGCGTCAGATATTTTTGCTGGCTCGCGGGATGACATCTCTGCTTCGGAATATTACCGGGTTGAATTTGTGGTCTTCCCGGAAGAAATTTAGGCAGCTTTAACTATCGCCAGTACAAAACCATCCCAGCCTTTCTCTCCCACGGTTTGTATTGCAGTGGCTTCAAGCTGTGGATTTTCTGAAATCATCCGGATAAATTCCCTCAGGCCCTGTACGTGAGGATCATTACTGGAAGAATGAATGACACGTCCACCACGCACCGTATTATCTCCGACAATCACTGTACCGGGTCTGGATAATTTCAGAGCCCATTCCAGATAATCAGGATTGTTGGCTTTATCAGCATCAACAAAAATAAGGTCAAAGGGGCCGGTGAGTGTAGGTAAAATGTCCAGTGCAGCGCCGGTATGTTGTTCAACGCGTTCAGAGAGACCGGAATCAGCAATATTTTGCCGCGCAATCTCTGAATGATGTTGATTAAACTCTATAGTTGTTACACTACCGTGTGATGGTAATGCTTTAGCCATCCAAAGAGTGCTGTAACCCCCGAGTGTACCGATCTCCAAAACCCGCGTTGCACGGACCATCTGAACAAAAATTGCCAACATTTTTCCCTGTAAAGCTGAAACATCGTGGGCAGGTAATCCTTGCTCAGTATTCTTCTCCAGAGTGCGTTGCAAAGCGGGGTAGTCAGGGATAAGTTTTTCTGTAAACCATGCGTCCACTTCAGCGGCCTGGTTACTATCGGGGAGTGAATAATCAGGAGTTCTTATCGCAAACATTTCTCAGTTAAGGGCCCGAAACAGTTTAAACCTTAATTGTGACAGTTATTCGTTGCGGAATTACTCAGGTAATAGCGGGTACCGGAGATTGTCGCCCTGCCATATTGCTCAGTTCTGATGTGTATTATCTTAATTACTGATTAACCAGAAATGACCAGTTTGGTTGGTGGGTGGCTGTCTCAGTGGCGACCAGGTGGCTGATTAACTATGAAAAGATGTTTTCAGAAGTAATGGCTGATTGCTGCTAAAGTCGAATGCGGATCGCTGTTTAGCGCAAAATTGCCAACAGCCATATAGACAGAACTACTCTGCTAGTTTTCGGCACATACCTTTGAGTCTGTAATGCTGTTTTCTGAGATTTGTCACCTGCAATCAGCTTTTTTGTGCCTCCCGAAGTCGAAAAATGAGATTGCCGTCAAAGAATTACTGATGATCCTGAGGGTTGTATGTTCATGTGTTCTGTAAGTGATAAAATGTTCAAATGCAGGTCAGGCTCTGAATAAGCCCAGGTGAGCCCCCGCAAAAAATCAACCCGCGTTACCTTTCAGGAGGCAGTCGAATTCTATGAATACCCAATTATATCCTTCCGCACATATTGCGGAATTATTCTTTCCTGAAATGACTCAGGAAACTAAAGTTGCGGATATTGTCCGCCGGATTGCTGATATCGGTTATTACCGGGGCTTCGAAACCGGGATTATTCATCAGCCGGAAATTGCGCGTCAGATTCGTACCGTCGCTGAAGAGCGTCGCCTGAATGTGACACAGTGGCTAACTTTCGAGTTATTAAAAGATAACTTAAATATGTGCAGCCTCGATGCTGAACTACGTAAAAAGTCGATGCTGCGGGCCTGTGAGCTGGTACATCTGGCGGCGGAATGCGGCACGACTAAATTATCACTGGTCAGCGGTAGTGATCCAGGCCCGGAACAGCGTGAGGAAGCAAAGAAAGTATTTGGTGAGGTACTGGTGCAGATTGGTGAAGTGGTGCGTCAATATCCGGGCATGATTATGCAGATTGAACCACTGGACCGTTTTGCCCATAAATGCCAGCTGATTGGTCCGACGCCGGAAACTGTGAGTTGGATGAACGAGCTGAAAGCTGACTGCCCGGATCTGTATATGGCATGGGACAGTGCTCATGTGGCATTGAATGAGGAAGACCTGGCTGAATCACTCACTCTGTCGGCACCGCTGATTGGCCAGTTACATCTGGCCAATGCCATCCTCGATCCGGCTGCGAAAGGGTACGGAGACTGGCATATGAAATTTGGTGAGCCGGGTTTCCTTACTACGGAAGTTGCAGGCAATATTATTGCGACGGCGCTCAGTCTGCCATTGCCGATGCACAACGGACCGGTTTCGATCGCCGTAGAAATGCGAACTACAGCTCAGGATGATCTGTGGGATAATGAACGGCAGTGTCGCGAGTTTTTACAGGCGGCATGGCGGGTAGCTCTGGGGCTGTAACCTGAACATAAGCGCCTTAACGGGGGCTAAGCAGCCACAAAAAACCTGATATTCTGCACCGCAGAAATCAGGTTTTTTTGTGCCGGTTGACCGGTATCAGGCTTTCGGTGTTACCGGAGTCAATAATGGCTGCCCGTTAAGAAATGCTGTGATGTTGTCAGTGACCAGTTTGGCCATATCGGCCCGGGTTTCATGAGTACCGCTGGCAATATGAGGAGTCAGCACGACTTCCGGACGATTCAGCAGTGCTTCCGGCACTGACGGTTCTGCGGCAAATACATCCAGCCCGGCGCCACCAATGTCTCCGTGGGTAATCGCGTCGACTAAAGCAACCTCATCAACCACGCTGCCACGTGAAATATTAATCAGAATTCCCTGTGGGCCCAACGCCGTTAGCACCTGTTTGTTAATCATACCCCGGGTCTCAGGGTTGGCGCTGACACAGACCACCAGAATATCACTGTGATGGGCCAGCTCAGTCAAATCGCCATACCACTTAACGTCCTGATCACTGACCGGATGTCGGCTGAAGCAGGCAACAGACATTGAAAAACCGCGCGCCCGTTTAGCAATCGCCTGACCAATCCTGCCGTAACCCACAATGCCCAGACGTTTACCGGTAACTTTACTGGCCAAAGGAAAAGAGCCTGAGGCCCAATGACCTTGCTCAATAAAGCGCTGGGCGGCATTGATACGTCGGGATGCATTAAGGAGCAGTGCAAATCCAAGATCGGCGACATCATCGGTTAAAATGTCCGGGGTATTGGTGACCTGGATATTTTTGCTGATGGCGGTGGCGACATCAATTCCGTCGTAACCGACGCCGAAAACCGCAATCAGTTTTAAATTCGGAAAACGGCTGATCATCTCTGCATTGACCGTCGACTCTCCGCTGGCCACGATGATTTCAGTCTGTTCACTTATCGCCTGAATCTCTTCAGGCGATAAGTGAGTGTAGAAACAGAGCTGATAATCGTTTGCCAGTTTTTCTGCCAGTGCCGGTGGAACTTTGTCGGCTAACACCAGGGAAGAAGACATATTTTTATCCTGTATTAAAGAGAGTGTCCGCCGGCAACCGAAGATTATTTCTGGAACGATAATTGTTTTCCGGTTACCGGAAGTTTATTAAAATTAATACATAACGTTCCCAGTGTATAGCATCCTGCACATATCGCAAAATAGACTAAAACACTTTCGTAACTGCCGGTGGTCTGCAGGATAACCCCCACCAGAATCGGTACCAGGATACCGGCAACACTGTTAGCCATATTCATTAATCCGCCGACCATACCTACACGGTCTTTTGGTGCAAGAATCGCAGGAAAGCTCCAGTATAAGCTGCCAAAAGTCAGAAAGAATGCAGCGACCGCCAGTAACATGACCGCTTTTTGTGGGTCAGTAATGGAAGATAAGGCATACAGAGCGCCCAGGCAGACAATACCCGCCAGTGATAACATTCCCTTCAGAGCAACGCCATGGCTGACCCCTTTTTTTACCAAAAAGTCAGTAAAGAATCCGCTGAACAAACAGCCGACGGTTCCGGAAATAAAGATCAGGAACGTTGAATTGCCAATAGCCGCCAGTTCCAGCCCCTGGGCCTGAGCCAGATAACTGGGCCCCCAGGTCAGTAGCCCCCAATACACCATGCCCCAGGAGGCACGACCGATCATAATGGCGATCATCGTCAGCCAGCTAATCCCCAGGCCTTTGGTAGGTTGTTCGTCGGTGTCTGTGGCGTCAGTCAGATTACCTGCTTTGATAACATCAAGTTCCTGCTGGTTTACTTTCGGATGCCATTCCGGGCGATCCCGGATGATTCTCCATGCGAAGAACCCCAGCAGCATGGTGAACAGTCCTACCACGACGAAAGTCACTCGCCAGGAGTCCAGTAACACAATCAGGTGGGCGACAATAATACCGCCAAAAGCCACACCGAGTGGGCTGCCGGAATCCATGATGACCGCACCGCGTCCTCGTTCGTTTTGGGTAAGCCAGGTGGAGCTTAGTTTCGCGCCACTGGGGGAGACCGGGGCTTCCATCATTCCCAGGCCGATACGGGCCAGAATCATGCTGATACCGCCGGTGGCAAAACCGATAATGGTCTGGAAGAATCCCCAGCCAAACAACGCCCCGGTCACCACCTTACGTGGGCCGAAACGGTCAAGCATCCAGCCGCCGGGAATTTGTAATAATGCATATGACCAAAAGAAACTGCTGAGTATCAACCCTTGCATGGCCGGGGAGAGTGAGAATTCGTCTTTAATATAGGGCATACCAATCGACAGAGTAATACGGTCCATCAGGTTTACCGCGAGTAAAAAGAACATAGCGCCAAACATTATCCAGCGAAAACGTGTGGGCTTATGATTATTTGCAGGAGTCAGTGTAGAGTCAGACATAATTAACCTTCAGTTTTAATCATTTTGGAATAACAGCAGGGGTCAAAGAGTTTGAATTCAACTCTGCTGTGAACTTTGGTTAGGTCTTTTTATTGTTTTTTCAGTCAGCCAGCGTAAACAGATAATTAACTGCCAGGCTTACTACCAGAACAGAAGTGTGCCGCCGGGAGGCAATCCCCGGGACAGCTAGTTGCTCAGTGAATAACCCAGCCAGCTTTCCAGTTGCTGACGTGATTGCTGCAGCACCGTCAGACTGATGGCCGGATCGACCGGAGAATCACCCCGCAGCGGATAACTGTCGCGTTGGCGATGCATACGCAATGGTATTTCCAGGCTGCAAGGGATTCCACGTTGTTCCAGTAGTTTAAGCATAGGAACGTAGTCGAGTTGGCCCTGGCCTATGGGGGTAAACCACACTTCGCCGTCGCGTACTTCAAGGTCTTTCAGGTGACAGTGAGCGGCCAGCGGCAGCATCTCTATGGCTGCCTGAATGGGATCGACTTCCGGAATCAGTGACACGATATTACCGGCATCAACGTTAACCGATACAGCAGGGCTGCCTACGGCCTCGACCAGTGCGGCGCCGTCATCAGCCAGACGGAACACGTCATAATTAGGGTCCCCACCGTTTTCCAGACAAATAATGCAGTTTTCCTGCTCCGCTATTGGTGCCAGTTCACGCAGGTTGCTGATAATGTTCTGCCGATCTTCTTTTTTACCGACACAGACATTGATCCATTTTGCTCCAATCATTCCGGCAAAACGAATGCGGCGGGTAAATTGCTCCACAGCATCGGTAGCACCGAAGTTCATGGTGGCTCCCAGTGAGTGGGTCAGCAATTGATGCTTATCCAGCAACCGGCGGATTTCACGGGCATTATCTTCGGAAAATAATTCCGGAGGCATATGTCCTACGTAGCCCTGGTTATAGGCCAGTTCTACATAGCGGAAACCTGATTCGCGGATAGTGCCGAAAGCGATATCAGGCTCAATACCATCGAACATTGCCGTATTTACGCCAACAATGAGTTTACTCATATAGTGGACTCCTTAATGAACGGTGCACATCAGCGGGAGAGAGTGATACCCGCTGGTGCGCTGACTGTGACCTGATGCAGTGAGTTCAGAGATAAGTTCGCTGCGACTGCATCTGTGGTTTATTTTTCAATCCGCCCGGTCCCGGCAGGGTGCAACAGAGTTTCGTAGTATCCAATACGCTCTACTTTTGGTCCTGAACGTCCGGCTTCGAATTCAGAGTTCAGCCAGGTATCCACCAGCATCAATGCCAGTTCACTACCGATGACCCGGGCGCCCAGCGTCATAATCTGTGCGTTATTACTTTTACGGGCACGTTCTGCCGAATAAACATCATGACATTGCGCGGCACGAATGCCCGGCACTTTATTGGCCACAATGGCCATCCCAATCCCGGTACCACAGAACAAAATACCTCGCTCGAAAGTCCCTTCACGGATAGCCGTGGCCAGGTTGAAGGCAATGTCCGGGTACATTTGATCGTTACCCTCGATATCGTGGCTGAAGTCAGTCACTTCGATACCGCGTTCTGCCAGGTTTTTTTTCACCAGGTTTTTTAGATCGGTGGCGGCATTGTCTGCGCCGATAGCAAGTTTCAGCATTTCTCTTTCCTCATGACTGATAACGTATTCATTGAACTTATGCTCGGATGTTGTTCATGTGATGGTTCCGGGCTTAACATTGAGAACTATTATTGTACTAAAGTTCAATGAATGAACTAATGATATTAGTAATAGCAGGGAAAAAAGTGGGAAAAAAGTGTGTGAAAGGCAGTTTGTGGGGCATTTTACGAATTTAAGACTCCGCTCACAAAATCATATTATGAACATTTGATTGGGTGGTGGCTTCTGCTAGCTTCAGGGGGTGATGGTTTCAAAACATGCCAGTTGCTGGTTACCGGGCTTGGAAATGTCAAATTTTGTGGAGAAACAAACATGACCTGGATTTTTAACCGCCCCTCAGATTTTGCTAAAGAGATGGTCGCAGGATTTGTAAACGCTCATTCCTCTATGGTGCGTCAGGTTCCCGGCGGTGTTGTGCGTAATACCAAAAGCAAACCAGGCAGTGTTGCCGTCGTCGTCGGCGGAGGTTCCGGACATTACCCGGCATTTGCCGGTCTGGTAGGGCAGGGGCTGGCTCATGGTGCAGCAATGGGCAATCTGTTTGCGTCACCTTCAGCGCAACAGATCTGTTCAGTGGCCCGTGCGGCTAACAACGGTGGCGGTGTGCTGCTGATGTTTGGTAACTACGCCGGGGACGTACTACATTTTGGTCTGGCGTGCGAACGCCTGCGCGCAGAGGGTATTCCGTGCGAAGTGATGCCGGTCACCGATGATATTTCCAGTGCACCTCTTGCCGAAAGAACCAAGCGCCGTGGGGTTGCCGGCGATTTGGTCGTATTTAAAACGGCGGCGGCGGCTGCAGAACGTGGTGACTCACTGGCTGAAGTCCTGGCTGTGGCTCGTCATGCCAACGATAATACCCGAACTCTGGGCCTGGCATTTTCAGGTTGTAAATTCCCCGGGGCGGAACAGCCGTTATTTACTGTGCCGGAAGGAAAAATGGGCTTTGGCCTGGGGATTCATGGCGAACCTGGTATCAGTGAACTGCCAGTCAGTTCTTCCCATGAAATAGCCTCAAAACTGGCGACCAAACTATTGGAAGAACGCCCTGAAAGCATTCCACAGACCCCGGGAGCCCGGTTAGGTGTCATTATTAATGGCCTGGGTTCGGTAAAATACGAAGAATTATTTGTCTTATGGAATGATATACAGCCCCTGCTCGAAAATGCTGGTGTGGAACTGATTGATATTCAGATTGGTGAATTTGTCACCAGTTTCGATATGGCCGGGTTCTCGGTGAGTTTTGTCTGGTTCGAAGGGGATTTAGAGGAACTGTGGCTGGCACCGGCAACCACTCCGGCTTTCAGCCGGGGTTCAGTTCTGCCACATGAACCTTTGGATCCGGTACAGTTACAACAATCCGGTGAAGTAAAAATTCCTGAAGCGACGGAAGAGGCTAAAGCCGCCGCGGCAAACACCATGGTTATCCTGAATGCGCTGGAAACCCTGTTGACTGAAAAATGCGACGAACTGGGCCAGATTGATGCCATTGCCGGTGATGGTGACCATGGTATCGGAATGCTGCGCGGTGTGGTCGCCGCCTGCAAAGCGGCAAACCAGGTGCTTGATCAGGGCGCAGGGGTTGGGTTCCTGTTACAGACAGCGGCGGATGCCTGGTCTGATGATGCGGGCGGAACCTCCGGAGCTATCTGGGGGGTGATTCTGAATACGCTGGGAACAACACTGGGTAATAGTGAAAAACCGACCGTCACCAGTGTAGCCAAAGGGGTGGTACAGGCTAACCACGGGGTGATGCATTTCGGTAAGGCGAAACCCGGTGACAAAACGCTGGTGGATGTGCTGTTGCCATTCAGTGAAGCTTTGGACAGTGCTGCGGCGGAAGGTCTTACTCTGGCGGATGCCTGGCACAAAGCTGCTCTGGTGGCAGAAAAGAGTGCCGCTGAAACGGCCCAACTGGTGCCAAAAATTGGCCGTGCCCGTCCGCTGGCTGAGCGGAGTGTCGGAACACCAGATGCGGGTGCTGTGTCTCTGGCATTGATGATTGCGACAGTCGATAAACACCTGAGTCATAAGCATCAAAATGCCCGACAAGGGGAGCAGGTATGTCAGTAAATATGGTGATTGGCACCAGCCATAAAACCTATTTTGGTTACCAGCAAACCCGCCAGTGGTGTCGCCAGGTGGCGGAAATTTTACAACATCAGTCGCCGGAACTGCTGGCACAGCTGGAGTTGTTTACTTTCCCTGCCACCCCCGCACTGGAAAGTGCGCTGCAATGTTTCTTGGGTACGCCAATGGCGACCGGTGCGCAGAACATCTGTGGCGCACCTCAGGGGGCATGGACCGGCGAGAATTCGTCAGAAATGGTCAGTGAGATGGGGGGACGTTATGCCGAAATCGGTCATGCCGAACGCCGCCGTTACTTTGCTGAAACCACTGAACTTATTCAGCAAAAAATTGCCCGGGCTTTCGCCAGTCAGTTAACGCCGGTCATTTGTATTGGTGAGGAGCAGGAGGTCAGTCCACAACAGGCCGCAGACATCGCGATTCAGCAGGTCGATGAACTGCTGGTAGCTTTTGTCAGTGAGCCTTTGCCGGCGACTATTTTTGCCTGGGAACCTCAGTGGGCAATCGGTGCCGAAAAGCCAGCCAGTGATGGCTATATTCGTTATGTCTGTAAAACACTACGCAGCCATCTTCATGAGCAATATGGCCGTCAGTGTCAGGTCATTTATGGTGGCAGTGCCGGTCCCGGGTTGCTCAGTCGGTTATGGCCGGATGTAGACGGTATTTTCCTGGGACGTTTTGCGCATCAGCCTTCTGCCTTCGGTGAGATTCTGGCAGAAGCAGGGAAAATTCTTGGCAAAAACTAATCACTATGGTCGCGGCTTTGTACACCGACGCACTGCGCTTTCGTTGCCTGAAAGCGCAGCATCTCTGTTATACTTCACGCATATGTTCACCCTTTAAACACTTTTGTTGAATGGAGAAACTGGCGGATGGAAAAATCAGGAATGTCCAGGGATTATGAATTACTGACCGAAATCGCAGTCGCTTATTACTGCGACGAAGTGACTCAGGAAGAAATTGCCAATAAGTTCGGTTTCTCACGGATCAAAGTCGGAAGATTGCTGAAAAAAGCTAAAGAGGAGGGGATTGTTGAAATTAACGTCCGCTACCATCCGGTTTTTAGTACTCAGCTTGAAAAACAGCTCAAAGAGCGTTTTCCTGTGACCCGGGCCCTGATCGCCCTGGATCATAATGATGAAGAAGAACAACGACGTCAGGTCGCCGCTCTGGTCTCAGCACATCTTAATAATGTACTGAAAGACAACATGGTGGTTGCTGTCGGGCAGGGGCGTAATGTTGCTGCTGTTGCTGAATCATCAGGGACTATACAGCCAAAAGATTGTCGGTTTATTTGTGGTATTGGCGGCACACATCGACCGGGGGATATCATCAACGCTGACCATATCAGTCGTTTATTATCGAAAAAGTTTGGTGGCAGTAGCGAATCGCTTTACGCCCCGGCGTATGTCGAAAACATACAGATTAAAGAGTTATTGTTGCAAAACGGTACAATCAAAGAGACTTTGGATCGCGGCCGTAAAGCGGATATTGCTCTGGTCGGTATTGGCGACATGAATGAAGATAGCTATATGGTCAAACTGGGTTGGTTCACCCCGCAGGAAATTAACGATGCCAGCCTGACCCAGGGGGTGATCGGGGATATTGCCGGATATGACTTTTTTAATGCCCGCGGCGAACATGTCAATACAGTCATGGATAACCGGGTGATAGGTCTGAATGTCGAAGAACTCCGACAGATCCCATGCGTTATTGCGATCGCTTCAGAAAATACCAAAGCAATGGCCATCATGGGGGCATTGCGCACCGGAGCCATTGACATTATTGCCACCAGTGCACGTAATGTGCGATCAATACTCAGTATGAGTCAGTAATTCCCCGACATGCACAGTCAGGGAAATGCAGACCGTCAGGCGGTTACCTGAGGCAGTGCCAGTGACACTGCCTGCTGTATATTCCTTCTTTGTCACGACCTCTTATTTTGTTTTACCGATAAAACCCCTTCCGGTGCCAGACATTTGATCCGGGCGTTTTTCCTGATCTTTTTATTCACTGCGGCCGGTTTTTTTGGCCAAAAGTGCTAACAAAATCTTTACTTAACTTTCTTCGCGATCTGGCGTTGGTTTTACCAATCCTTGTCTATGATTAACTGTGTAAGCGGTGATTTCCGGCACAAACAGGATTGTTGTCGGAGGTCCGGGAGAGTGGTGTTTTTGCTGATATTTGTTAACAGAATGCTGCAAAAGGCGATTCTTTTGGATTATCTGTTCATCGGCCAATGTCAGGAAGACTTTCCGGCAACAGGGAAACTGGCCCGGGCCGACAGACTGATTTTTGAATAGCTGATTTAATTATCAAAGGATGAACGCTATGCCAGTAGTCCCTGACCAGCAGGTTATTCGTCAGATCATCTCCGGGCACTATGCCGATCCATTTTCGTTTTTGGGAATGCATTTGGTGGCGGCCAGTGTAGAAGTGCGTGCCTTGTTACCCGATGCCGATCAGGTGTGGGTTCTCGACTCCAAAAAACAAAGCCGGGTGGCTGAACTCCAGCGTTACGATGACGGTGGGGTATTTATTGGAGTGATTCCGCGCCGAAAAAAAATGTTTCGTTATCAGCTGGAGGTTCGCTGGGGCGATGATACTCATCTGCTCGATGATCCCTACCGTTTTGGCACCCTGATTCAGGATATGGATGCCTGGTGGCTGGCCGAAGGTAACCATCTGCGTCCTTACGAAGTGCTCGGTGCCCACCCGACGGTCTACGATGAGGTACCGGGCGTCACCTTCGCCGTATGGGCCCCGAATGCACAGCGGGTCTCCGTCGTCGGAGAATTCAACTTTTGGGATGGCCGCCGTCATCCAATGCGGTTGCGCCGGGAAAATGGTATCTGGGAATTGTTTATTCCGGCGGTACAGGAAGGGCAGTTATATAAATTCGAGATTATTGACTGTCATGGGAATACCACTCTGCGTGCCGACCCTTACGCTCTGGAAACCCAAATGCGGCCGGAAACGGCATCACTGGTTCGTCGGTTACCGGAAAAATCCCCCGTTTCTGAGCAGCGTCGCCAGGCAAATGCACTGACCTCGCCGGTCTCCGTCTATGAGGTTCACCTGGGATCCTGGCGTCGTCATACCGACAATAATTACTGGCTGAGTTATGGGGAACTGGCCGAACAACTGGTTTCTTATGCCAAATGGATGGGGTTTACCCATATTGAGTTGATGCCGGTCAGCGAACATCCGTTTGATGGCAGCTGGGGGTATCAGGCACTCAGTATCTACTCTCCGACCCGGCGTTATGGTTCACCTGATGAGTTTAAAGCGTTTATTAATGCTGCTCACGAAGCCGGTCTGAACGTTATCCTGGACTGGGTACCGGGACATTTTCCTTTTGATTCACACGGTCTGGTGCAATTTGATGGCACGGCACTGTATGAATATGCTGACCCCCGGGAAGGGTTTCACCGCGACTGGAACACGCTGGTTTATAATTTTGGCCGCAACGAAGTACGTAACTATCTGGCCGGGAACGCTCTGTACTGGCTCGAACGCTATGGGATAGATGGTCTGCGGGTCGACGCTGTTTCCTCCATGATTTATCGCGATTACAGTCGTCCGGACGGAGAGTGGTTGCCAAATTATTATGGTGGTCGTGAAAATCTCGAAGCTATCGCTTTTCTGCGTTATACCAACCATACCATCGGCAGTGAAGCCCGTGGGGCAATAACTATGGCCGAAGAATCCACCGACTACCAGGGAGTCACTCTGCCGCCGGAACACAATGGGCTGGGCTTTCATTACAAATGGAACATGGGCTGGATGAATGATTCATTGCGCTATATGCAAATGGATCCGGCATATCGCAAGTATCACCACAATCTGATGACCTTCGGTATGGCCTATGCCTATACCGAAAATTTTATGTTGCCGCTGTCCCATGACGAAGTGGTACATGGTAAAGGTTCATTACTGGATAAAATGCCCGGTGATTGCTGGCAAAAATTCGCCACTCTGCGAGCTTACTTCGGTTATATGTGGGCACATCCGGGTAAAAAGTTACTGTTTATGGGCAGTGAATTTGCGCAGGGCCGGGAATGGAATGTGAACCAGAGCCTGGACTGGCACCTGTTGGAGGAGCCGGCAGGCTGGCATAAAGGCGTTCAGTCACTGGTGCGTGACCTGAATCACTGTTACACCGGACATCCGGCGATGTATCAGCTGGACTTCGATCCGCGAGGCTTCGAATGGTTGGTGGTGGATGATAGTGAAAATTCGGTTTTTGCTTTTGTCCGTCGGGATAACGAAGGTAATGAGATGTTGGTGGTCAGCAACTTCACCCCGGTAGTCCGTTATGACTATCGCATTGGTGTGGCAGACCCCGGGCGCTACCATGAAGTGATCAATACCGATTCTGTCTATTACCGTGGCAGCAACCTCGGTAATCAGGGAGAGGTCATCACGACTGATGAACCGATGCATCAGCGCGAATATTCGCTTTCACTGCTACTGCCCCCACTGGCCACGTTGTATCTGTGGCGGGAGGCGATGTAATGAGCGTACTGTTGCCGGGCAAACCTTATCCTTTTGGTGCCAGCCTGCAGGACAACGGGGTAAATTTCTGCGTTTTCTCGGCAGCCGCAGAGAAAATAGAGCTATGCCTGTTTGACAGTAAAAACAACGAACAAAGACTGGAGATGCCAGCCCGCACCGGCAATCTGTGGCATGGATTTTTGCCGGAGGCTAAAGCCGGTCAGCGCTATGGTTATCGTGCTTACGGCACGTTTGACCCGGTACGTGGTCTGCGGTTTAACGGCCAGAAACTGCTGATTGACCCCAGTGCCCGGGCGCTGGAAGGCTCACTGAATGATGATGCCCATCTCAATAGCGGCATACACCAGCCCGAACCGGTGGATACCGCCTACCGGGTCCCCAAATCCGTGGTCACCGACGAACATTTTGACTGGGAAGACGATACCCCTCTGCTGACTCCGTGGGGGCAGACCGTTATTTATGAGGCCCATGTGCGTGGTCTGAGTATGCTTCATCCGCAGATTCCCGAAGATATCCGTGGGACTTATCTGGCTCTCGCCCATCCTGCCATGCTGGCTCATTTCAAAAAGTTGGGTGTTACTGCAATAGAACTGTTGCCGGTTGCTCAGCATTGTGATGAGCCCCGGTTGCAGCACAGGGGATTGCACAATTATTGGGGCTATAACCTGCTGGCGGCCTGGTCACCGGAACCACTTTATGCCACCCATCGACAGGGGAGTTCTGCAGCAAAAGAACTAAAAACGGCGGTGAAAGCTCTGCATCAGGCGGGGATTGAAGTGATCCTGGATGTGGTGTTTAACCATACCGCTGAACTGGATATCGATGGCC
Organism: Tatumella sp. UBA2305; assembly: GCF_002345795.1. NCBI lineage: Bacteria > Pseudomonadati > Pseudomonadota > Gammaproteobacteria > Enterobacterales > Erwiniaceae > Tatumella > Tatumella sp. UBA2305. The sequence goes on along the minus strand of NZ_DDVT01000003.1, from coordinate 147,015 downwards.
CGACACTCTCGCAGCGTGGCTTAGACAACACCAGCTGGTACTGGCTGAATGCTGATGGCACGAATAATAATGTCACCGGTTGTGGAAATTCGATGCGGCTGACAGATAACGATGTGGTTGGCTGGGTATTGTCATGCCTGCGTTACTGGGTCGAACAGTTTCATATTGATGGTTTTCGTTTTGACCTGGCACCGCTGCTGGGACGCATCCCGGAGTTTCGTAGTGACTCGCCAATGCTGCGGGCAATCACCACCGATCCGTTGTTGAGCCGTTGCAAACTGATTGCCGAACCCTGGGATATAGGCCCCGGCGGTTATCAGCTTGGGAATTTCCCGGCACCTTTCGCCGAGTGGAACGACCAGTGGCGGGATGGGATGCGAAAATTTTGGTTGCACGGGACGCTGACAATCGGGGATTTCGCCGGAAAACTTTCCGCATCTGCGTCTTTGTTCCGGCACACAGGCCGGTTGCCGAATGCGACCATCAATATGATTACGGCGCATGATGGTTTTACCCTGCAGGATTTAGTCAGTTTTAACCACAAACATAATCATGCTAACGGTGAAAACAACCGTGACGGTCATGATGATAATTACAGCCAGAATCATGGGGCTGAGGGGCCTGAGGCCAGTGACAGCGTTATTGTTCAACGGCGTCTCAGTCAGCGGGCGTTACTGGCAACCTTGCTGCTATCCCAGGGGACACCGATGCTGTTGGCCGGAGATGAAATCGGCCATAGCCAGCAGGGAAATAATAATGCCTATTGTCAGGATAACCGGTTGAGCTGGCTCAACTGGCAACAGGCTGATTACGCACTGGCTGACTATGTGAGTGATCTGATTAGCTTAAGAAAAAAAATTCCGGCGATCACGCTTAATCGCTGGTGGGCAGAAGGTTCCGGGGATGTGGTATGGCTTAACAGTCACGGACAACCAATGACGACAGATCAGTGGCTGCAACCCGGATTGCAGTGTCTGCAAATATGTTTATCTGACCGCTGGTTAATGGTGGTCAATGCCTCGCTTAATGACGTCGATATGACATTACCCACGGGTAGCTGGCATGCCGTTGCACCCTTTGATAATCCTCTCCGTACCCTCGCTGACGGCTTATCCTGTCGGTCTATGGCAAAAACAGTCTGTGTATTCACCCGGGATCTACCAATAACACCAGGAAGGATTCAGCCATGACTACATTAGAGATGAATGATCGCATGATGCTGGCCCGGCAGTTACCGGGAAAATCAGTCGCACTGATTCTGGCCGGTGGTAAAGGGTCAAGATTACAGGGGCTGACAGCGACCCGTGCCAAGCCGGCAGTCCACTTTGGCGGCAAATTCCGTATCATCGATTTTGCCCTGTCAAACTGTCTGAACTCAGGGATTCGACGAATCGGGGTGATCACTCAATATCAGTCACATACGTTGGTACAGCATATTCAGCGTGGCTGGTCCTTCCTGAATGAAGAGATGAATGAATTTGTCGATTTGTTGCCGGCACAACAACGGCAAAGTTCCGGTCACTGGTACAGAGGCACGGCAGATGCCATCTGCCAGAATCTGGATATTATCCGCCGCTACCGTGCGGAATATATAGTGGTGCTGGCAGGGGACCATATCTACAAAATGGATTACTCCCGGATGCTGATTGACCACGTAGAGAAAGGCGGAGAGTGCACCGTGGCCTGTATTGAAGTCCCGCGGCAGGAGGCGGGTGCCTTCGGTATTATGGATGTCGCGCAGGACGGTCAGATCCTGTCTTTTCTTGAAAAACCAGCAGATCCGCCAGGTATTCCCGGACAGCCGGATAAATCGCTGGCCAGTATGGGGATCTATATTTTTAATGCCGCTTATCTGTTCCGCTTACTGGAACAGGATATGGCAGATGAACAATCCAGCCATGATTTTGGCAAAGATATCATCCCGCTTATTACGCGGGAAGGTAAAGCCCGGGCGCATTCTTTTAGTCTCTCTTGTGTGACATCCAGCGATGATCTGCCGCCTTACTGGCGTGATGTCGGTACGCTGGACGCTTACTGGCGGGCAAACCTCGATCTGGCCTCTGTGACACCAGAGCTGGATATGTATGACAGTCACTGGCCGATCCGCACCCATATGGAACCTCTGCCACCGGCAAAATTTGTTCAGGATCGTTCCGGCCGGCATGGAATGACGCTGAATTCGCTGGTCTCCGGGGGATGTGTTGTTTCCGGATCGGAAGTGGTGAATTCGGTTTTATTTTCACGTGTCCGGATCAACTCATTTTGCAATATTGATACCAGCATCCTGTTACCTGATGTTGTGATTGGCCGATCCTGTCGTCTGCGCCATTGCATTATTGATCGCGCCTGTCAGATCCCGGAAGGCATGGTTATCGGTGAGAATGCCGAAGAAGACAGTCGCCGTTTTTACCGCACGGAAAGCGGTATTGTGCTGGTCACCCGCAGAATGCTGGAAAAATTATAACGCGCGGTGTGCCCGCCGGATTACTGTACAACGCGCCATGCGGATTGGCTGACGCGAGACAAATCAGGAGCTCAAATGCGAATATTACATGTTTGTTCCGAGCTGTTTCCTCTGCTCAAAACCGGTGGTCTGGCTGATGTTGCCGGGGCATTACCTGCGGCACAGATTGCCGGTGGTGACGATGTTCGTGTCCTGATTCCGGGCTTTCCGGATATCAAAAAAGGGCTGGGAGAAACCCACCGGGTCACGGGTATTGATACCTTTGCCGGATATGTTGAATTGCGCTACGGCACTTTTCAGGGGGTGGGCATCTATATTATTGATGCGCCCGGTTTGTATGACCGGCCGGGCAGTCCGTACCATGATCAGTCGTTAAATGCCTATGGTGATAACCATCTGCGTTTTGGAGTGCTTGGCTGGGTGGCCTGTGAACTGGCATGTGGGGCTGATTATTTATGGCGACCTGAAGTGGTGCACTCCCATGACTGGCATGCCGGACTGGCCTCTGCCTATATTGCGGCGCGCGGGTACCCGGTAAAGACCGTGTTCACGGTACATAATCTGGCCTATCAGGGGCTGTTTTATGCTCATCATTTACATCAGTTGTGGCTACCGGATGATTTCTTCAGGATGCATGGTCTGGAATTTTACGGGCAGATCTCATTTCTGAAAGCCGGTCTGTTTTATTCAGACCATATAACGACAGTCAGCCCGACCTATGCGCGGGAGATAACCCGACCTGAATTTGGTTATGGGATGGAATCTCTGCTCTCAGAGCGTCAGTCCCAGGGCCGGCTGACCGGGATTCTGAATGGTGTGGATGAGGATATCTGGGACCCGGATAATGACCCATTGCTCACCGCGCGCTACAACGCTGAGCATTTGCAGTCTAAGACGCAAAATAAAACATCGCTGCAACGGACGATGGGGCTGGACACTGACAGTTCACGGCTACTGTTTGCAGTAGTCAGCCGGCTGACCAGCCAGAAAGGATTAGATCTGGTGCTGGAAGGATTACCGGAGTTACTTTCCCAGGGCGGGCAACTGGTATTGCTGGGCGCTGGTGACGTACCTCTACAGCAGGCATTTCTGGCGGCGGCGGCGGAACACCCTGGTCAGGTCGGGGTGCAACTGGGCTATCACGAGGCTTTTTCACACCGGATTATGGCCGGGGCAGATGTGATTATGGTCCCCAGTCGTTTTGAACCCTGCGGACTGACCCAGTTATACGGACTGAAATACGGCACTCTCCCTCTGGTCAGACGTACCGGTGGTCTGGCGGATACTGTGGTGGATTGTGCTATCGAAAATCTGGCGGATAACACGGCCAGTGGTTTTGTGTTTGAGGAGAGTAACGGTAAGGCCATCAGTAATGCCATCCGCCGTGCTTTTGTGTTGTGGAACCGCCCACGCCACTGGCGCAACGTTCAGCGCCATGCAATGCGTCAGGATTTTAGCTGGTCGGTTGCTGCACGAGTCTACCAGCAGCTTTATCAGCGTTTAACCGGCACAGAATTTCAATGACGGTTAGCGGCGACCTTTACCTGTTTGATTTGTGAAACTGCACACCAGCATTAAGGAATACAACGCTATGACATCACCGTTTATTTATAACGCTCCAACCGTCAGTGTGGATGCGCTTAAGCATTCCATTGCTTATAAGCTAATGTTTATTCTCGGTAAAGATCCTGCCATCGCGACGAAGCATGACTGGCTAAATGCCACGCTGTTTGCGGTGCGTGACAGGATGGTTGAACGCTGGCTTAAATCTAACCGGGCGCAGCAGTCTCAGGATGTGCGCAAAGTCTATTATTTATCAATGGAGTTTCTGATTGGTCGTACCCTGTCCAATGCGCTTCTGGCACTCGGGTTGTACGATGACATCAATAAAGCGTTAGATGAGATGGGGTTGGACCTCGAAGATCTGATCGATGAGGAAAATGACCCGGGGCTGGGTAATGGTGGTTTAGGGCGTCTGGCGGCCTGTTTCCTTGATTCACTGGCTACCCTTGGCTTACCGGGCGGGGGTTACGGGATTCGCTATGAATACGGGATGTTTGCCCAGAAGATTGTTGATGGTCAACAGGCCGAATCTCCCGATTACTGGCTGGAGTATGGTAACCCGTGGGAGTTCCAGCGCTACAGTACCCGTTATAAAGTCCGGTTCGGTGGCCGTTTGCAACACGAAGGTTCGAAAACCCGCTGGCTGGAAACCGAAGAAATTGTCGCGGTGGCGTATGACCAGGTGGTCCCGGGATTTGATACTGATGCCACCAATACCCTGCGGTTGTGGGGGGCTCAGGCCAGTAACGAAATTAACCTGGGTAAATTTAATCAGGGTGACTATTTTGCTGCGGTGGAAGATAAAAACCATTCCGAGAACGTGTCGCGGGTACTCTACCCCGACGACTCTACTTATTCGGGGCGGGAGCTGCGCTTGCGCCAGGAGTATTTCCTGGTATCGGCGACAGTACAGGATATTCTTAAGCGACATCATCGCACTCACCAGACCTACGATAATCTGGCGGATAAAGTCGCCATTCACCTGAATGATACTCATCCGGTACTATCGATTCCTGAACTGATGCGACTGCTGATTGATGAGCATAAATTTAGCTGGCAGAAAGCCTGGGATACGGTCAGTAAAGTTTTTTCATATACTAACCACACCCTGATGAGCGAAGCGCTGGAGACGTGGCCGGTCGATATGCTGGGGAAAATTCTGCCGCGTCATCTGCAGATCATTTTCGAAATAAATGAATATTTCCTTAATGAAGTGGAAGAGAAAGTCCCGGGTGACGATGACCTGAAACGTCGCGTATCGATCATTGACGAGAACAATGGTCGCCGCGTTCGTATGGCCTGGCTGGCGGTGGTGGCCAGCCATAAGGTGAACGGGGTCTCTGCACTGCACTCCGACCTGATGGTACAGTCTTTGTTTGTCGATTTCGCGCGGCTTCACCCGGATCGTTTTCTGAATATGACCAACGGGGTGACACCGCGTCGCTGGCTGGCGCTGGCCAACAAGCCGCTTTCCGATCTGCTGGACGATGCCATTGGTCAGCACTGGCGTACCGATTTAAGCCAGCTGGAAGAACTGAAACAGGATATTGATTACCCAAGCTTTTTACAGGCACTGCAGAAAGCCAAACACGACAATAAAAAGCGGCTGGCAGGTTACGTCGCCGATAAACTGGAGATAGTGATCGATCCACACAGTCTGTTTGATGTGCAGATTAAGCGTATTCACGAGTACAAACGTCAGTTACTGAATGTGCTGCATGTGGTTACCCGCTACAACCGCATTATCGATGATCCGGAAGCGGAAGTGGTACCACGTACCGTCATTTTTGCCGGTAAAGCGGCCTCGGCCTATTATGCAGCTAAACAGATTATCCATCTGATCAACGATGTTGCCACGGTGATTAACAATGATCCCCGTACCCGTGAAAAACTGAAAGTAGTGTTTATTCCTAATTACAGCGTCAGTCTGGCACAGTTGATCATCCCGGCAGCGGATCTGTCAGAGCAGATCTCTCTGGCAGGAACTGAAGCTTCCGGGACCAGCAATATGAAGTTTGCCCTGAATGGTGCGTTGACCATCGGAACCCTGGACGGGGCTAACGTCGAAATGCTGGAGCATGTGGGTGAAGATAATATCTTTATTTTTGGTAACACCACACCGCAGGTCGAAGATCTGAGGAAAAATGGTTATAACCCACATGATTATTATGACAAAGATCCCGAACTGCACCGGGTACTGACGCAGATTGCGACCGGCACCTTCAGTCCTTCAGAACCAAAACGTTATCATAATCTGTTCGACAGCCTGGTCAATCTGGGGGACCATTATCAGTTGCTGGCAGACTACCGTAGCTATGTTGATACCCAGGATAAAGTGGATGAGCTGTATCTGCAAAAAGATGAATGGTCACGCCGGACCTTACTGAATATCGCCAATATGGGGTATTTCTCGTCCGATCGTACCATCAGAGAATATGCAGAGAAAATCTGGGAAATCAGCCCGGTGAAGATGTAACTCCGTAACGGCGGGGCAGGGTGTTTCTGCTCCGCCGTATGATCCCACAAATAAAACCCCCCATACTCAGGTGAAGTTCACCCGTTCAGCTTGTTCCGTTTTTCAGCATTCAGTATTCCTGGCATAGCTAACTCATCCAGGCCGGAGCATTGGATTAACAGACTGTTTTCCTGTCTTTGGCGATCACATTAGCGTACACAAATCTGTTTGGTGCAGAGGTTACCGGCGGCGTATAACATGCTGAGTGATTGTTTCTTAAAATGCTGCTTCTGCTGTTACCGATATCAAAAATTTCGGCAATTCCGGCACCCACCACAGGATTCTTTTTCGATATGCATACAGATAAAAAATTTCGGTTATATCGTCCGCTGAAAGGGATAACTCATACTTTCGGTGATGAATGGTTTGCATTAAAAGCAGAAGCTTTCGCCCGTTTTTTCGGGACACCCACCTTTCTGATTGGTCAGACCATCGCGGTGATCGTGTGGATTGTGCTGAACGTTGCAGGCCTGCTTAAGTTTGACCCTTATCCTTTTATTCTACTCAACTTAGCTTTTAGCATTCAGGCGGCTTATGCTGCCCCCTTGATCCTGTTGGCGCAAACCCGCCAGGCAGAGCGCGATCAGGCACATGCACTGGCCGATGCACAACACCGTGAAGATCTGGATGCTGCGATGGCAGGTCGCCAGGTGTTATCTGAAGAGTTGTCTGAACAGCTGCTCGAATTGCTGAAGCAAAATACTCAACTGACCCAACAGACCCTGCAAATGGCTGAGCGTATCGAAACATTAACCCGGCAGCTTGAGCAGAGATAATCGTGTTATTTTTACCCGGAGACTACAATGACCCGGATGCTGACCAACAGAAAAAGCGCAACAACAAAATGCATGCATTCTCCGACAGGAGTAGGGGTGTTACAGGGATAACCCCGGGCTAAACAGGGCAAAGCTGCTGTTTAGTTATCTGAAACACAGGTAACACTTGTAAAAACCTGAGCCTTTACGGTAGGATACCCACCGCTGTCAGGCGTTAGCCAACGTTGCCGCCAGAGTCCTCTTAGTTAAATGGATATAACGAGCCCCTCCTAAGGGCTAGTTGCAGGTTCGATTCCTGCAGGGGACACCATCGTACCTTTCAGGACCCTCCATACACCTCAGCGAATTCCTGATAAACACTGACTCCAGCTGGATTTAATTTCCATACCCGTCCATACATATTCATTGACAGCCGCATACTATCCTGGGTAAAAATTGGTTAAAGTTCATTTACCCGCAAAGCATTTCTGTTTCATCCTCTGTTATCCGTCACCGGTGAGGTTGCAGGATACATTTTCGCCGGCTGTAGTTACCGACGAAGCCGGTATGAATGCTGTACCAACGGCCGGAAAGAAGCTTAGCGGAGCAGATTTTCAGTTACGGTTTATTTACCTGTTTATCCGGATAAAGTATCTTCAGAACATCTTGTTTCGAAAGGTCAAAAATATCAAGATCCTGATTATCATCTCTTCCCTGCATATAAATAGATTTTTCATTTTTAAAATTCTGGTGATGAGTCATAAAGAGTGCCATCAGATAATCGATATCTTTGGCATTCAGGGATGTTTTTAATTTTATTACCTTGTTGTAGCACTCAGGATCATAATCACCGGTTCTGTCTTTCAGCAAACATTCACTTAACATAAATGAGGGTTCGCTATGACCCAGGTTATATATTGAAATAATATTAATTGCTTCCCGGTACTCCCCGGATGAAGCAAGTATTCCGGAGTACATGCGCAGGATGTTGATGTTTTCGGAATTATCTTTGTACAGCTGATTTAATTGCTTCATAGCCAGAGTCTTAGAAGATTTATCATCAGACATTATGTACTCTCTGACCAGGCCAGAGGCAGTAATAGTTGATAAGTCCTGACTGGATTCAGCAGAAATCCAGGGAGTTAGTATAAACAATGCCGGTATTAATAATTTTTTTATGCTCATATCATCCTCTGCAGAACGGTGTCAGAAGTATGGTTTTTCTGAGAGAGGATGGTACAGGAACAGCACTGCCAGTATACCCTGATTCATAAATATATCCGGCGGTGATTTCTATTTTTGGTGACTGAATTGTATTACTGTTTATCAGAAAGCGAGTGGTTCCAATAAAAATGTCATTATTGCCTGTAGCAACATACTCACCTGATTGTCTTTGTAAAGAGTATTCTCTGTAACTTAATAAATCCCTGACCTTACACCAAAATAAAACATGACCATTTCCAGCAGCCCTGGCTGCATTGGTTGCGCCGGTCGCAGATACTGAAAGCTGTTTTCCGGCCGGAATATTTTCGTCATAAACGGTTAACTTCACTGAAAAACTGGCATGTATACCCACACCCTCAATTCTGAGGTCGGCAAACTGAGAATAATACAATGATTTTATAGCCATAACAGATTCACTCCCTGTGAAAAATGTTCACCGTACCCTAGCAAAAATGTAACGTTGTTCATAGGCCTGCGGGCAGAGCGGGTTTGTCTGTGATGGCAGCGAACTGCTTTATCTTTAGCGTGAGTTTTTCCCCGGGTCCCCTGGTTTTGAGGGGCAGTCGGGCAAAAATGGAGATGAAGAATGAGTTTTGGCCATTGATTCAGTACTATCACAAATGGCTGGCTGACGTCTTTCTATGGCCTTAAAATAACTCCGGTGAATCCAGTCTGCCTGCCGCTACTCTGCCTTACTCAAATGGTTCTTTCCGCCATAATTGTTTCGGTAAATAACGCAAATTGCCGCGCCTTGGCACTGGTCAGTCTTCCGGAAGGGAATACCGCCCACAGATCGATGTCAGGCAATGCCCAGTCGGTTAATACTTTCACCACCTCACCGGAACGTAACTCTTCGTAAAACATCCAGTCTGAGGCGATACATAATCCCATATGATTCAGGACTGCGGCGCGTTGTCCTTCGGCAGCACTGACCCGCATCCGTCCCTGAAGGCTGGCAGAAACCGTCATCTGCTGGCGGGTAAAAGTCCAGACCGTAGGTTGTGCAGTATAGAGGATGGCCTGATGCTCAGAAAGATCTGTCGGAGTTAAGGGTTCGCCACAGGTTTTCAGATATTGCGGAGTGGCAATCACCGAACGTTTAGCGGTCGCCAGCTTACGGGCAGTCGCGGAAGAGTCTGCCAGTTTGCCCATTCGCAATGAAACATCGACCCCCTCGGCCAGCAAATCAATGACCCGATCATCGAGGATCACTTCTGTGTGAAGTTCCGGGTGGCTGTCCAGAAAAAGAGGTAACTGAGGAATAATATGGATTCTGGCAAAAGTGGTCGCAGCTGAAATACGCAACTGACCGGATAAGCCACTGGCCGAATGGCGGGCGGCCAGTTCTGCTTCGTCAGCTTCATCCAGGGCTGTTTTGGCACGTTCATAATAGCGCTGTCCGGCTTCTGTGGGAGTCAGCCCATGTGTGGTCCTGGCCAGCAACCGGGTATTGAGGTGGCTTTCCAGCCGGGCAATCAGTTTAGAGACTGCCGGCTGGCCAAGACTGAGTTGACGAGCCGCAGCGGAAAATGAACCGGTTTCTACTACCCGGACAAAAGTCGCCATGGCCTGAAATCGATCCATAATATTCCTTCAGGGAACAGAGAGAGTCTGAAAGCAGACTCTACCATTCCCTGAAGGCTCCCACCAGTCGCAGATCCGGGGGCTCAGACATGACTGTGCGTTATCAGGATTTAGGAGGATGTCCTGCCTGTAACTTTTTTTGCTCACTGAAATCATTACGGATCTGTACATGGCTCAACAGAGCAAAAATAAAGGTTCCCCCGGTGATATTACCCGCCAGAGTCGGCAGAGCAAAAGGCCACAGAAATTCTGACCAACTGAGGTGGCCGTTAAATACCAGGTAAAAGGCCTCTACTGATCCCACGACAATATGCGATAAGCCAGCCAGTGACATTATCCAGGTGATCATAATAATCACCAGAATTTTAGCTGCACCTGAGTGAGGAAACATCCACACCATCGTGGCAATCAGCCAGCCGGAAACCAGCGAACCGCAAAACATTTGTCCGGCATCATGATTTACCGCCTCTTCACTCAGATGGGTAAACGAGTTTTGCAGTTCGTCAGTAAATACTGGCATATGATTAAATGCCAGAGCTACCAACGCAGTACCTATAAAATTCCCAGCCAGTACCAGCCCCCAAAGCCGCATCAGTAGTTTGAAATTATTCATCACGGGTTTATGCATCACCGGCAATACGGCAGTGATGGTGTTTTCAGTAAACAATTGCTGATGGGCGATAATCACAATGATGAAGCCGACACAATAGCCGAAGTTTTCCAGCAAAAAACTACCTGGCAGTCCTTCGGTATGTACCTGCAACAGGCCCTTTACCAATAGTGAGGTGCCCATCGACAATCCCGCAGCAATCGCTGACAGGAGCAGTGCCATACCGTCGCGTTCCAGCTCTTTCTCGCCGTTCTGGCGTATGGTTTCATGAATAGCAACGGCTTTCGAAGGCAGTTGTTCCTCTTCTGTATTTATTGATGTTTCGTTGCTTTTTTCTTCGCTGTCGACCTGATTGTCACGGTTAGCTGAAGAGTGGGAATTTTGCACGTGGCCTCCGGTGAAAACAGATGAATATTTCATAGTTCTGAGTGTAGTATTTTTCAGCACTTTTGATGGGAAAATTAGTAGTAGTTGTTGTTATTGCGATGTTGTCTTAATGAAGGTGAGGTGAAATTCAGTTGTAAAAGCCGGAGTGGGGGGAGACAACACCATTTGGGCTGTTTTTACAGCACGAATAGCACAAACCCGCATGGTAATTGATGTCGCATCTGGTAGGATTTAGCGCCGGACGATAAATAGCTGTGCTGAAACCCCGCGAAAATGAGAGCCGTAAACTGTGGGGAAATCACAATAAGCGTAACAAAGTTTTATCATTGGCTGGTTTTTAGGCAGAAAAGTTGTCGTTGAGGGACTTTTAAGTAACCGTTTCCATTTTCGGCATTCGGCAGTGAGTTTCCTTATGGTATAGTGCGGCCTTCATAACGTAATCGTGAATATAAGTTACATGCTGGAAGCCAAAGATCTTACCTGTGCCCGGGATGAGCGGGTGTTATTTTCACAGCTCTCATTTACGGTCGGTGCCGGCGATATTGTCCAGATAGAAGGGCCTAACGGGGCTGGTAAAACCTCCTTATTACGTATCCTGGCAGGCCTGAGCCGCGCGGAGTCCGGAGAGATTCTGTGGAATCAAACGGCAGTTAGCCGGCAGCGTGATATCTGGCAACGTGAGATGTTATATCTTGGACATCTGCCAGGGGTAAAAGGGGTATTGTCTCCGCTGGAGAATCTGCGTTTTTTTCATCCGGATTGTCGAGACGAGCAAATTTTTAATGCACTGGATGAAGTGGATTTGACCGGTTATGAAGACGCGATAGTTGCCCAGCTTTCTGCGGGCCAGCAGCGCAGAGTCGCACTGGCCAGACTATGGCTAAGCCAGGCGCGGTTATGGATACTGGATGAACCGCTAACGGCCATCGATAAAGCCGGAGTGGAAAAAATAATGTCACAATTTGCCAGTCACGCAGGGCGGGGAGGATCCGTTATCCTTACCACCCATCAGGATCTGCCCGATCAACAGGATGTGGTGCGTAAAATTCGCCTGACAGCGGAAGGACGTGACGAATGCTGGTAAGTATTATTCGCCGTGAACTTAAAATTGCCTTTCGCAGTGGCTCGGAAATTATTAATCCGCTGTGGTTTTTCCTGATAGTGATTACGTTGTTTCCGCTGGGAATTGGCCCCGAATCAAAATTACTTGCCAGAATTGCACCGGGTATCGTCTGGGTGGCGGCATTGCTGTCATCATTACTGGCACTGGAACGCTTGTTCCGTGATGACTTTCTGGATGGTTCACTGGAACAGTTGGTGTTATTACCGACCCCGTTACCCTTAACGGTACTGGGAAAAGTCATAGCCCACTGGCTGGTGACCGGGGTACCGTTAATTATTTTGTCGCCCCTGGCCTCGTTATTATTGTCGCTGAATTTTCAAGGCTGGTACGGGCTGGCGATGACACTGCTACTGGGTACGCCGGTGTTGAGTTTTATCGGTGCTATCGGAGTAGGGCTGACGGTGGGGCTCAGGCGTGGCGGCGTATTATTGAGTTTACTGGTTTTGCCTCTGGTCATTCCGGTGCTGATTTTTTCAAGTGCAGCCATTGATGCTGCCAGTCAGGGATTATCGATAAGTGGTTACCTGGCCATATTAGGCGCAATGCTAATCGCCAGTATTACTCTGGCACCTTTTGCCACAGCCGCAGCGGTACGTATTAGTCTTCAATAAACTGCGAGTTGTGCTGCTTTTAGTAAATATTAGTGAGCAATACAAAATGTGGAAATGGTTACACCAACTGGCAAAGCCAGAACGGCTTTATAACATCTGCGGCAGGTTTATTCCCTGGGTAAGTCTGGCGGCGTTGATTACTTTACTGCTCGGATGGATTTGGGGATTTGGTTATGCCCCGCCGGATTATCAACAGGGCGACAGCTACCGTATTATGTATATTCATGTGCCGGCAGCGATGTGGTCGATGGGTGTTTATGCATCAATGGCCATTGCGGCATTTATTGGTCTGGTCTGGCAGATGAAAATGTCTGATCTGGTGGCCTCAGCCATGGCTCCCGTCGGGGCGGTATTCACCTTTATCGCTCTGGTGACCGGCTCTGCCTGGGGCAAACCGATGTGGGGCACCTGGTGGGTCTGGGATGCACGTCTGACATCGGAACTGGTACTGCTGTTTATCTATATGGGTGTCATTACTCTCTATAATGCCTTTGATGATCGTCGGGTTGCGGGGCGTGCCGCAGGTATCCTGATTCTGGTCGGGGTAGTAAACCTGCCTATTATCCATTACTCGGTTCAGTGGTGGAATACCCTGCATCAGGGCTCTTCCGGTATTTTGCAGCAGGACATTGCTCCGTCGATGCGTACCCCGTTACGCTGGGCTATCCTCGGTTATCTGCTGGTCTTCATTTCTCTGACGCTGATGCGCCTGCGTAACCTGATCCTGGTCACCGAACGAAATCGTCCCTGGGTTTCTGCTATTGCGAATAAGGGGCGTAGCTCATGACACCTGCTTTTTCTTCATGGTCCAGTTTTTTCCAGATGGGAGGCTATGCCTTCTATGTCTGGCTTTCTGTCGGTATGACCTTACTGGCACTGGGATGTCTGATCATCCATACCCTGGTACAACGAAAACAATTATTAAAAGAAATAAGACAGCGTGAATCCCGTGAACGCAGGATCAGCGCTGCAAAACGAAAAAAAACCGCCGCTAACACGGCAGGAGATCACTTGTGAACATTCGTCGTCGTCGCCGCTTACTGGTTGTGGTGGCAATACTGGTCGGCCTCGGTCTGGCGACTGGTTTAGTTATGTATGCACTGCGTTCAAACATTGATTTGTTCTATACACCCAGTGAAATTCTGAACGGACGTGGTCCTGAGCATAAGGATATACCTCATCCGGGGCAACGGTTACGGATTGGCGGTATGGTTATGCCAGGCAGCGTAAAACGTGATCCGAAAAGTCTGGCAGTGGAGTTCAAACTGTATGACGCCAACGGAGTTGTCAGTGTGAGCTATGTCGGTATTCTTCCTGATCTGTTCCGTGAAGGGCAGGGGATTGTCGCAGAGGGCGTGCTGGAAGATGGCAACCTGATCAAGGCTGATCAGGTGCTGGCCAAACATGATGAGAAATACACGCCACCAGAAATTGAAGATGCAATGAAACAGAACCACAAAGGGCCTGCTAAACGCTATCAGAACCCACAAGGTGAGCAACAATGATACCTGAAATAGGCAGTTTTTTGTTATGCCTGGCCCTTGGCCTGGCTGTGTTACTGAGTATTTACCCGCTATGGGGAGCCGCGCGACAGGACAGTCGTTTGATGGGACTGGCCCGGCCTCTGACTTATGGTTTGTTTACCTGTATTGCGGCAGCATTTCTGATTCTGGTTCATGCTTTTATTGTTAACGACTTTACTGTGGCCTATGTCGCTGAGAACTCCAATACCATGCTGCCAATCTGGTACCGTATTGCAGCAACCTGGGGGGCTCATGAGGGATCGTTACTGCTGTGGTTACTGATGCTTAGTGGCTGGACACTGGCGGTAGCGTTGCTGAGCCGTGGTATGCCACAGGATGCCATTGCCCGGGTGCTGGCGGTGATGGGCATGATTAACCTTGGCTTCCTGCTGTTTATTACCCTGACCTCCAATCCGTTTATCCGGACATTGCCTGATTTCCCTGTTGATGGCAGCGATCTCAACCCAATGCTCCAGGATATCGGACTGATTTTCCACCCGCCATTACTCTATATGGGGTACGTCGGATTTTCAGTGGCATTTGCGTTTGCCATTGCTTCACTGATGACCGGGCGGCTCGATACGGCATGGGCCCGCTGGTCACGTCCATGGACGACAGCGGCGTGGATTTTCCTGACCATCGGGATTGTTTTAGGGTCAGCCTGGGCCTATTACGACCTGGGCTGGGGAGGCTGGTGGTTCTGGGATCCGGTAGAAAATGCCTCGCTGATGCCGTGGCTGGCCGGAACCGCATTAATTCACTCACTGGCGGTGACAGAGAAACGCGGGACCTTTAAATCCTGGACCGTGTTACTGGCTATTACCGCCTTCTCACTGAGTCTGTTGGGGACCTTCCTGGTACGTTCAGGTGTACTGGTATCGGTTCACTCGTTCGCGTCAGATCCTTCCCGTGGTATTTTTATTCTGATATTCCTGGTGATTGTCATCGGTAGTTCGTTACTGCTGTACGCTATCCGTGGCGGACAGGTGCGTAGCAGGGTACAGAATGAAGGCTGGTCGAGAGAGTCCTTCCTGTTAGGAAATAATGTTCTGTTGATTGCCGCTATGCTGGTGGTATTGCTGGGGACTTTGTTACCCCTGGTACACAAGGA
This sequence comes from Tatumella sp. UBA2305, assembly GCF_002345795.1. NCBI lineage: Bacteria > Pseudomonadati > Pseudomonadota > Gammaproteobacteria > Enterobacterales > Erwiniaceae > Tatumella > Tatumella sp. UBA2305. The sequence continues at coordinate 131,545 of NZ_DDVT01000003.1, read as the reverse complement.
ACTGGGGCTGGGCAGTATTTCGATTGGTGCACCGTTCTTCAATACCATGTTTACCTGGCTTATGGCGCCGTTTGCTCTGATGTTGGGTATCGGACCTCTGGTACGCTGGCGTCGTGATGAACCTCAAAAATTGTATAAGCGGTTAATTATTGCGGCAGTTGTCACTCTGATTGCTTCCATTGCTCTGCCATTACTGTTGCAGGACCGTATTGAAGCGATGACGGTGGTTGGTCTGCTGATGTCAGTCTGGGTTATTGTACTGACGCTGATGGAGCTTCATGAACGTGCAACCCATCGCCATACTTTTTTCCGTGGACTGGGACATCTGTCCCGCAGTCACTGGGGCATGGTTCTGGGGCATCTTGGCGTGGCGGTGACGGTGATTGGAATAGCGTTCAGTACCCAATACAGTGTTGAACGCGACGTCCGGATGAAAGCCGGTGATAACGTCGATATCCATAATTATCATTTTGTTTTCCGTGATGTTCAGCGCCTGGTGGGTCCTAACTATACCGGGGGGGTGGCGATTATTGATGTCACCCGCAACGGAAAACAAGAAGCTGTGTTGCATGCGGAGAAGCGTTTTTATACCGCCGCCCGCACTATGATGACGATGGCCGCAATCAGTGGCGGTTTTGGCCGCGATCTTTACGCAGCCCTGGGTGAAGAGATAGGCCAGGGTTCATGGGCCGTTCGTCTCTATTACAAACCTTTTGTTCGCTGGATTTGGTTCGGTGGTGTGTTTATGGCGGTTGGCGGTATTTTGTGTCTGCTCGACCCGCGGTATCGCTCCCGCAAGAAAGCACAGGCACAGGAGGAATCACTGTCATGAATAAAAAAATTCTGTTCATCCCGTTAGTGCTGTTTCTGCTGCTGGCGGCGGCGCTACTGTGGCAGCTGAACCGGAATGCAGACGGGGATGATCCGACGCTTCTGGAATCAGCGCTGGTCGGCAAACCGGTACCGGTGTTTAAACTGGAATCACTTCAAAACCCCGGACAACTATACAGTCAGAAAGCGCTGATCAATGGTAAGCCGTTATTGCTGAATGTCTGGGCCACCTGGTGCCCTACCTGCCGTGCTGAGCATGAGTACCTGAATACGCTGGCTGAGAAGGGGGTTCGGGTCGTCGGACTGAACTATAAAGATAACCGGGTGAAAGCGATTAACTGGCTGAATACTCTGGGGAACCCTTATGCTCTGAGCCTCTATGATGGCGACGGAATGCTGGGGCTGGATTTAGGCGTTTATGGTGCGCCGGAAACCTTCCTGATCGACGGCAAAGGTATTATCCGTTATCGCCATGCTGGCGATTTGAATGCTGAAGTCTGGAAAGATGAAGTCCAGCCGTTATGGAACAAGTACAGCAAGTTGGCGGAGGATTAACCCGAATGAAAAAGCTGATCCTTTTCCTGGCGGCAATGATGACCAGTTTTAGTCTCTGGGCAGCGATAGATACTTATCAGTTTAAATCTCTGGCACAGGAAGAACAGTATCGGGATCTGACGCAGTCGCTACGTTGTCCAAAATGTCAGAATAACAGCATTGCTGACTCCGGCGCGATGATCGCTGCAGATATGCGTCAGAAGGTTTATGAACTGATGCAGCAGGGGCAAACCCGCCAGCAGATTGTCGAATATATGGTGAAACGTTACGGGAACTTCGTCACTTATGAACCTCCGGTGACACCGTCCACCATTATTTTGTGGGTCGGTCCGCTGTTATTTGTAGTTGCAGGTGCTGCGATAATTATTATGCGTAGCAGAAGAAAAAAAACGCGGGCTGAGCTGGACAGTACAGAACAGCAAAGACTGGCTGCGTTACTGGATAATGACGGGAAACCGCTATGAGTGCCCTTTGGTTAAGTATTTGTATTTTATTACTGGCGGCGTGTGCTTTAATTCTCACCAGTGGCTGGCGTTCAGGAAAAGACACCAGTAATCAGCGTGATCAGCTGAATAAATCTTTTTATCGTCAACGTCTGACAGAGCTGGAAGAGGACGAACAGCAAGGGGTAGTGGCTGAGAAACATGAAATGATTGCTGAATTACAGCAAACATTACTGACCGATATTCCGGAAAATCAGCAGCAGGCTAAAGCGCGGACTTCCGGTCGCTGGGTACTCTGGCCCGGGCTTATCGTCTTAGTACTGATCACCCTCGGTATGTATCTGAAAACGGGTGGGTTGTTGCAGGTCATGCAGTGGAATCAGATCCGTAATGATTACCCGGCGTTGCGCCAGCGGTTAATGGATCCCAATGCTAAAAACCTGAGTATGCAGGAATTACAGGAATTCGAGGTTGGACTGCGGACTTCTCTGCAATCAGACCCGGATAACCTGAATGACTGGGAAATGCTCGGCCGTCTGGGGATGGTGCTGAATAATGTTCCCCTCTCCAGCCAGGCCTTTCAGCGGGCGTTGAAATTGTCACCCAATAATACGGCGTTGAAACTGGATTATGCGGAAGTCCTGGTGCGGTCACCGGACCCTGAAGATAACCGTCAGGCAGAGGTCATGCTGGGTGATATGCTGAAAGCTGAGCCGCAAAATCTCCGAATCCTGAGTCTGCTGGCGGCCGATAGCTTTACAGAGCAAAACTATGATAAAGCCATTGGCTATTGGCAAAAAATGCTGACCATGATCCCTGCCGATTCTAAGGAAGCAGACGCGGTACGTAAAGGCATAGAGCAGGCCCGGACCAATGCTGGGCAGCAAACCAGCAAGCTGACATTGAATATTGCAATTGCGCCTGCAGCAGAAAAAATGTTAACACCTAACGGAATATTGTATATTTCCGTAACTGACGGTGTTTCTCCGGTTCCGGTTGCGGTGAAACGACTGCCGTTAAGCCATTTCCCGCTGACGATTACGCTCGATGACAGTAATGCGATGATGCCGGAACGTTTGTTATCTGCACAGCATACTATTCAGGTCCGTGCGCGGATTTCCCGTAACGGAGCAGCGAATCCTCAGTCTGGGGACTGGTTCGGCCAGACTGATAAAATTCAGTATAACGGTCAACAGACAGTGGCTGTTGAAATCAACCAACAGCAGCCCTGAACTCACCAATCAATCATTGCAGAGGGAGCTCAGCATGCATTACCGCCTGACCAGTCTGGGGGTGGCCAGTTTACTTCTGGTAGGGTGCGCCGGCAGTAAACCGGCCACTGACAACACAACGCAGGTCACGAAGCCTGAGACGCAACAAATAGCGAAATCTGCTGTTGCGGCCCCGCAGTCACAACCTGCAGCCTCAGGGGCCGGGCAGCGTAGTGATCCGTTGGAAGGTTTTAACCGCACGATGTTTAATTTTAACTACAACGTGCTGGATCCTTATGTACTTCGTCCTGTGGCGGTCGCCTGGCGTAATTATGTCCCGGTGCCTGCCAGAACGGGATTGAGTAATGCGTTGAGTAACCTTGATGAGCCTTCCAGTATGGTGAACTCCCTGTTACAGGGACATGTAAACCAGGCGGCTATCCATTTCACCCGCTTTTTCCTTAACTCTACACTGGGGTTGGGCGGATTTATTGATGTGGCCGGTAAAGCTAACCCTAAACTGGCTCGTGAACATGCCAATGGATTTGGTACTACGCTGGGTCGTTACGGTGTTGGTTATGGCCCGTACGTGGAACTGCCTGCGTATGGCAGCTTCACTGTTCGCCAGGATGGCGGCGATATGGTTGACACTCTGTATCCGCCATTGAGCTTCCTGACCATCTGGCTTTCTGCCGGGAAATGGGCGCTGGAAGGTATTGAATCGCGCGCCGAATTACTGGATTCAGATGCCATGCTGAAACAGCAAAGTGATCCGTACTCGTTTATCCGAAATGCATACTTCCAGCGTTACGATTTCCTTGCTAACGGCGGAAAACTTAAACCTGAGGTTAACCCGAATGCTCAGGCGATTCAGGGGGATTTAAGCGAGATTGATTCTGACTAACTGGGTGTTTTATCACAGTTGATCAATTAAAGGGCCGGAGAAATCCGGCCCTTTTTTTAGAAACGATAGTTAAAGCCGGCACCGTACAGCCAGGCTTTACCCGTAGAATTAAAGGTATAAGGACCTTCATGAATGGTGACATGCTGTCCATGCATATAGGAAACACCGACATCCACTGAGGCATCCGGGGTAAAGGCGTAGGATGCGCCAGCACTCAGCCAGACTCTGTCCTGGTCAGGAATTGAAATGCTGCGATAGTTCGCTGATGCCGGGCTGTCATCAAAGGCGATACCGGTACGGAAGGTCCAGTTGTCATCATAGAAATAGGTGGTACCTAATGCCAGACGATAGGCATCGCGGAATTTTTCATCTTTCTGCATCAGTATCTGGCCATTATCACCGGTTCCTTTCAGTTCCTGGAACTGACTCCAGCTGGTGTAAGCCATACTGTAATGTACCGCCCAACGGGGTGCCACTTTATGCCAGCCGGAGACTTCCCACATTTCAGGTAAATTCAGTGTCAGAGCACCAGGGATACTGCTGCCATTGGTGCCATACAACCCCGCCTGTTGCCAGACGGCATTGTAGGCGGAAGGTAGCTGACTGCTGTAGTTGCCATGAAATTTCACTTTGACTTCGGAGCGATAAGTAAAGCCGAAACGATTGTTCTGGTCCACTTCGTACAATATTCCCGCGTTCCAGCCATATGCCCATTTGTTGCCTTTCAGATGTGAAATCTGAGTGTTGGCAGGGATGCCGTAAGCGGCAAAACTCTCTCCGGCATATCGTTCCAGTTTAGCTTTGGAGTAGATGGCATCGAAACCCACACCAAAACTCAGATGGCTGTTCATCCGCCATGCGGTACTTAGATTGAGGTTAGTGGTCGTTAAATCGGTGTTGCCGCCATAAGGCCCGGCGGTATAGCTGCTGGGAAATTCAGTGGCGAGGCCGTAGTTGGAGGTGGCCGAAGCGCCAATCCACCACTGATCATTGATTGGCTGAATATAATGGATATCCGGGACCCAGGCGGTTGGAGCGATATTATTAGCTTCCAGACTGGCTCCCGACGGACTGGTACCGCTAATGTTGACGTCAGGGTCAATAAATACTGCACCAACCGAGAATGCCGGGCGGTCGAAAAGGGCCATTGTCGCGGGGTTACGGCTGGCGGATGCGGCAGTATCGCCCATCGCGCCCTCACCGGAATAAGAACGCCCCAGTCCGATGGCTGAAAATTCATTTAACTGGTATCCGGCCGCCAGCACCTGGCTGGTTGCCAGTGTTACCCCGATAGCCACGGCGGTTTTTAACCACTGCTTATTAGGTGTCATAAGTTTAACCTCATGTTATTTTTGTATTTTCTGCAACCAAAGCTATCAGGATATGTTGCAGTGTAGGGTTCAGTCTCAACTACTCTGACCAGTTCGATGAGTATAGGTCCGACCTGTTGCTGTGTTGCAATATTGTTATTTAAATATTTCTATGTCGATCATAAAAATGAATAAAAATTATCCAAAACCTGATAAAGCAAGCGGGCTTTGAAATTCATGGAGCAGGGTTGTTGCGTTGGATCAAGCTTTGCGCGTTCTTCGGTCACGGAGGGTGCTTTCGTCTGGAACCGTAGCTTACCGGAGGCGTACACTGTGTTAAGAAATTCACAACCGCACCGGAGCAGATGATGACTGATGCAATAAAAAAATGTAGTGCCAACGAAACCGCAGCCTGTTGTTGTGTGGATGTTGGTACGGTGATGGATAACAGTGACTGTACTGCCAGCTGGTCAGCGAGCTATGCTGATCGAAATGCGGCTGAGTCGGCGCTGGCAACTCTGACGGCCAAAGCCCGCGCAGTAGAATCTTCGCCTTGTGAAATTCAGGCGAAATTTAATAATGAAGCAGAATCTGTCCGGCTGGACGCGGAATTTATTTTTAGCTGCCAGGCTGAAAGTATGATTTTCCAGTTAGGTCTGCGTTAATTCCTGCCTGAGCCGCTGCCGCGGCTCTCTGTTCTTTCAGCAATGAGTCAGGTTTTCAGCCCTGGCCGTTCGTATCAATTCGTGTTGCTTCTCTCATTTTTTGTTACCGCTATTGGCGTAAAAATCGCATCCGGGCAACACTGACAAGCAGGTCAGACCTCTTCGCTGACAAGCCACAGCCGTCACAAGGAAACCGAATGAATAAATCCCAGCCTTTACGTACGCGACAGGGCGAACGAATTGTATTTACTCATGGTTTACGCACACCGTTTGTCCGCCAGGCGACCGATTTTCACGGGTTGCCTGCGCTGGAGTTAGGTCGGATTTTAATCTCAGAGCTGATGGCACGCAGTGAGCTATCCCCCGAAATTATTGACTTGCTGGTATTTGGGCAGGTGATACAAATGCCGGAGGCACCCAATATTGCCCGTGAGGTGGTTCTCAGTAGTGGTTTACTGCCGCGGACTGATGCGTACAGCGTTAGCCGTGCCTGTGCTACCAGCCTGCAGTCCGTTGCCAGTGTGGCTGAGAATATGGTGGCGGGTCACTGTAAAGCCGCCATTGCGGGCGGTGCTGACTCATCGTCGGTATTACCGATAGGAGTATCGCGGCCACTGGCAAAGGCTTTACTGGATATGAGCAAAGCCAAAGGCTGGTCTAAGAAACTGGCATGTCTGTCCGGCATGGGATTACGTGATTTTCTGCCTCAGCAGCCGTCGGTGGCAGAATATTCGACAGGATTACGGATGGGCGATACCGCCGAGCAGATGGCAAAAAGCTATCATATCAGCCGACAGGACCAGGACAACTATGCCAGAAAATCACATCAGCTGGCGGCACAGGCCTGGGATAGCGGGCAGCTGGATCAGGAAGTGATGACTGTCTGGCTGGCCGGAAAATCAGCACCGGTCAGCCGGGATAACACGGTGCGTGCTAACAGTTCTACAGAAGATTATCAGCGCCTGAAACCGGCGTTTGATCGCCGGCATGGCAGTGTGACGGCGGCCAACAGCAGTATCCTGACCGATGGCGCGGCAGCAGTGATAATGATGACTGAATCGCGGGCACGTGATTTGGGACTCCGGCCCTTGGGATTCTTACGGAGTTATGCTTTCACCGCGATCGATGTATGGCGCGATATGCTGCTGGGGCCCGCTTATGCATCACCGCTCGCTCTGGAACGAGCCGGTATTACTCTGCAGGATTTAACGCTGATCGAAATGCATGAGGCTTTTGCTGCGCAGGTATTGGTCAATCAGAAAATGTTCAGCGATCAACAGTTTGCCAGCGAGTCGCTGAAAAGGAAGCAACCTCTGGGTGACATCGACCCACTGCGCTTCAATGTGCAGGGCGGGTCGCTGGCTTACGGTCATCCGTTCGCCGCCACCGGTGCGAGGATGATTACCCAGACGCTTCACGAGCTACGACGCCGTGGTGGAGGGTTGGGGCTGGTCACTGCCTGTGCGGCAGGGGGGTTAGGTGCGGCAATGGTCCTGGAGGTCGAATAATGACGACAGATACTGCGTTCCGTCTGACGATAGGCGATGATCATGTTGCCGTGATTACCCTCGATGTGGTGGGGGAGAAGGTGAATACCCTGAAAGCAGAGTTCGTCGATCAATTACGGACAATGATTGATGTGGCCCGTGAAGATCCTCAGCTGGCCGGGCTGGTATTCATTTCCGGGAAGAAGGACAGTTTTATTGCCGGTGCAGATATCCGGATGATCGACAATTGTCAGAGTGCCGGTGAGATAGAAACTATTTCACAACAGGCTCAGTCGGTGATGGCTGATATTGCCGCATTGCCGGTACCGGTTGTGGCAGCTATCCACGGCGCCTGCCTTGGCGGCGGTCTGGAGTTCGCTCTGGCCTGTGATATTCGCATCTGTACCGATGACGTGAAAACCCGCCTTGGGTTGCCGGAAGTACAGCTGGGGCTGTTGCCCGGGGCAGGGGGTACTCAACGCCTGCCGGCGCTGATTGGACTGGCGGAGGCGCTGCCGCTGATCCTTACCGGAAAAACCCTTAGGCCTCGTCAGGCATTGAAGATGGGTCTGGTGGACGAGATTGTCAGCCCTGAAGGGTTGCTACAGATAGCACGGCAGAAAGCCATGGCCGGGAAAACGACATCCCGCCGACCGGATATCAGACAGCGTCTGTTGTCTGTCGGGGTAATACGGCGACTCTATTTCCGCCTGGCAAGACGACAGGCTGAACAAAAAAGCCGTGGTCATTATCCGGCTGTCGCACGGATACTCTCTCTGTTGGAAAACCATCGTGCTGTGCCTTCCGCCCGAGATTATCAGCAGGAGAGTCGTTATTTTGCGGAACTGGCGATGACCCCGGTGTCTGTTGCATTACGTCGGTTGTTTTTTATCTCTACAACCCTGAAGAAACCGCAGGAATTACCGCCGGGAGTGGTTCCGGTGAATCGTGTCGTTGTGCTGGGGGGCGGACTGATGGGGGGTGGGATTGCCGCCATCAGCGCACTAAATGCCGGCGTGGCGGTGCGTATTAAAGATATCACGCCACAGGGTGTCCGGCATGCTATCGATTATAGTGCCGCGATTCTGAAGAAAAAAGTGCAGCGCAAACATTTACGCAAGGCAGAGATGGCTCAGCAGATGTCGCGGATTACCGGAGACACTGAATGGCGGGGAATGAGCCACAGTCCGCTGGTGATTGAAGCTGTGTTTGAGGATTTGCCGACTAAACAACAAATGGTGGCTGAAACCGAGCAGCGTTGTTTGCCGGCCACTGTGTTTGCGTCGAATACCTCCTCGTTATCACTACAGGATATTGCACGGTATGCAGAACGCCCCGAAAATATTATCGGACTCCACTACTTCAGTCCCGCGGAGAAAATGCCGCTGGCTGAGATTATCCCGCAACCGGCAACTTCCGAAAGGACACTGGCGCTGACTCTGGCATTTGCCAGACAGCAGGGCAAAATTCCGCTGGTAGTCGCTGACCGGCCGGGATTCTATGTAAACCGTATCCTGACTCCCTACCTGAATGAAGCAATGCACTGTCTGCTGGAAGGTGAACCGGTGGAAGTCATCGATCAGGCGCTGGTCGATTTTGGCTTTCCCCTCGGTCCGTTTCAATTGCTGGATCAGGTAGGGATTGATGTCGCAGCCAAAATATCTCCTGTGTTGTATCAGGCTTATGGTGAGCGTTTTCAAACGCCTGAGCGAATTTCAGCTATGATTAATGACGGGCGAAAAGGCCGTAAAAATGGTAAGGGATTTTACCTCTACCCGGCAAAAAAAACGTGGTTCCCCCGTAAAAAGCAGGCTGACCCGGCAATCTATGCATTACTGCATGTGAAACCTCATGCACAGCAGGCTCCGGCAGACATCGCACGGCGTTGCGTACTGATGATGCTGAATGAGGCGATGCGTTGCCTTGACGAGCAGGTGATCCGTAATGAGGAAGACGGTGATGCCGGGGCGGTATTTGGTATTGGCTTTCCCCCCTATCTGGGTGGGCCGTTTAACTATATCCGTCAACAAGGGGAAGCTGAAATTTTACGGCAACTGGAGCAGGCAGCCAGCCGGTACGGTGATCGTTTTATTCCTTGTCGGCCAGTTTCTGAGCCCTGAGCGGATATGCAAATATCCTATGGTGAAGTTTGCCCGGGCTGCTGCTATTTTAACTGGCGCGCGGTTAACTGAAGCTTAGTGTGGTAGCCGGGAAAGGGCAGGATTTGCGCCGGGTCAATATGAGAGGAGATAGGTTGTTCAGTAAATAAACAATTGGTTGACTGTAGCACAGGCTTTAGGTAAAACACCTGCTTCATTGCTTTTTGCAGTTTGCTGCAGGTAATGAAACCGTTCTTTTTTCAATTAACAGCGGTGCCATATGCAAGTTTATATCATGCGTCACGGTGAAGCGGCGCTCGAAGCGGACAGTGATTCAGTCAGACCCCTGACGCATTGCGGTTGCAGTGAGTCACGACAAATGGCCAGTTGGCTGGGTAAACAAACTGTCGATATCGAACGAGTGCTGGTAAGCCCTTATCTGCGTGCTGAACAGACCCTTTCTGAAGTCCGTGGCTGTCTTAAGTTACCGAAAGAGTTTGAAGTATTACCTGAGCTGACTCCTTCCGGAGATGCAGCAAGTGTGGCCAGTTATCTTGAGGTTCTGGCGAAACAGGGCGTAAGCTCGGTATTAGTCGTTTCTCACCTCCCGTTAGTCGGTTATCTGGTGTCAGCGCTCTGTCCACAGGAAGCTCCACCGATGTTCGCCACCTCAGGTATTGCCTGTGTCCGCTTTGACGAAAAGAGCGGGCTGGGGGAGCTGCTGTGGCAGGTCAGCCCGTCAAGACTTGATAAAGCAATGTAACCGGAACTGACCCGGGGGCAAGCCCCGGGTCAGGGTAGTTCCGGAGGCTGCCACTCTTCTGTCTCAATTAACACCAGTAACGCGGCATCACCTCCAAAAAGGCGAGGGGCCTGGTGAAAGGCCATCACATAGGGATGCTGAGCCAGCCACAAAGGTGTCTGTTGCTTCAGGATGTGCTTACCGTGCCCATGCATGACACTGGCACAAAACAGATGCTCCCTGCGGCAGGCGGCGAGTAATGCCCCCAGTTCCTGTTTTGCCTGTTGCTGTGTCAGACCATGCAGGTCGAGAAATATTTCCGGCGTGTAATCCCCGCGACGTAGTTTCTTCAGCTCATAATGACTGACATCGGCCCGCACATAGCGCACAGGACCTTCCTCAGCCAGCAGCGGCTGGAATTCATCAGAAAAATAGTGACTGTTATCTGCCTGTTCCGAGAGTGCGCGTTTTTCAGTAATTTTACGCCCCGATGCCCGTAAGGGGGTATGCAGGACGGTATCCTGTTTCAGGCGTCGGGTATCTGACATCAGTTGCCGGAACAACGCCTGGTCTTCATGAGCTGTTTTTTTTGAATTCATATGACCACTGGATCTGTCAGGGGGGATAAAAGCGTATTTTCCCTGCTTCCTGTTAAATTGCAAATTCGATTCAGATCTGTGACTGTCGGCTTTGGTTATCAGCGGCTGCCGGTCAGAACACAGACCATATAACAAATGTATTTTTGTCGCTTTGGATAAGTCGATTAAGGATAGCAGATAAAAGGTGGCTTTTTATCATCAGGACGCTGAATTCTGAGTCACTTCATGGCAAACTATCGCCAGTTTTTGGTTATCGCCCCCGGAGGGCAATGTGGACAAAATTTTCGTCGATGAGGCAGTGAACGAACTGCACACCATTCAGGATATGCTGCGCTGGGCAGTAAGCCGCTTTTCAGCGGCTGATATCTGGTACGGGCATGGCACAGACAATCCCTGGGACGAAGCTGTTCAGCTGGTTTTGCCAACGCTCTATCTTCCGCCTGAAATTCCGGAAGATATGTATACTGCGCGCCTGACCAGTAGTGAGAAAAAGCGTATTGTGGAGCGGGTGATCCGCCGGGTTAACGACCGGGTGCCGGTCGCTTATCTGACTCATAAAGCCTGGTTCTGCGGACATGAATTTTATGTGGATGAGCGTGTACTGGTCCCGCGCTCTCCAATCGGTGAGCTGATTAACCATCGTTTTACGGGCCTGATTAATATCCAGCCTGAGCGTATTCTTGATATGTGTACCGGCAGCGGTTGTATCGCCATCGCCTGTGCGTATGAATTCCCGGAAGCAGAAGTGGATGCCGTAGATATTTCGGCAGATGCCCTGGCCGTAACCGAACAGAATATTGAAGCGCACGGTTTGCTGCATCAGGTGACTCCTTTGCGTTCTGACCTGTTCCGTGATTTACCCGCTATCAAGTATGATTTAATCGTGACCAATCCGCCGTATGTTGATGCTGAAGATATGGATGATTTGCCGGATGAATATCGCCATGAGCCGGAGTTAGGGCTGGCAGCCGGCAGTGATGGCCTGGTGCTGGTACAGCGAATACTGGCGAATGCCGCAGATTATCTGACCGATGACGGCGTACTGATTTGTGAAGTCGGTAACAGCATGGTGCATATGATTGAGCAGTATCCTGAAGTGCCTTTTACCTGGCTCGAGTTTGAAAATGGTGGTGACGGGGTGTTTATGCTGGACAGGCAGCAACTGATCGAGGCGACGCCTTACTTCAGACAGTACCAGTTTTAATTTCAGGATAGACCGGTGGCCTGCCGGTTTGTGTTGCAGAATTGAGGAACGACCATGGCCGGAAATAGTATTGGACAGCTTTTCAGAGTCACCACCTTTGGTGAATCACATGGGATTGCCCTGGGATGTATCGTGGATGGTGTCCCGCCAGGCATCCCGCTCACTGAAGCAGATATTCAGCATGATCTGGACCGCCGCCGTCCGGGGACTTCGCGTTATACCACTCAGCGGCGTGAACCGGATCAGGTGAAAATCCTGTCAGGTGTATTTGAAGGAGTTACTACCGGGACCTCTATTGGCTTATTGATCGAAAACACCGATCAGCGTTCTCAGGATTATAGTGCGATTAAAGATCTGTTCCGTCCGGGACATGCCGACTACACCTATGAACAAAAATATGGCCTGCGTGACTATCGTGGTGGTGGTCGTTCATCCGCCCGTGAAACTGCAATGCGGGTTGCGGCCGGAGCTATTGCGAAAAAATATCTGCAACAGGCTCATGGTATTGTCGTTCGTGGCTATCTGGCTCAGATGGGTGATGTGCGTTGTGAATTGCGTGACTGGCAGCAGGTAGAACAGAATCCTTTCTTTTCAGCAGATGAGACTGTGCTGGATGCGCTGGATGAACTGTTGCGTGGCCTGAAGAAAGAGGGTGACTCCATTGGCGCTAAGGTCAGTGTCGTGGCGGAAGGTGTTCCTCCTGGGCTCGGTGAACCCGTGTTTGACAGGCTGGATGCCGATCTGGCACATGCCCTGATGAGCATTAATGCCGTGAAAGGCGTTGAGATTGGTGACGGATTTGCGGTGGTCAGCCAGCGAGGTAGTCAGCACCGGGATGAAATCCGCCGTGATGGTTTTCAGAGTAACCATGCAGGTGGCGTTCTGGGGGGGATCAGCAGTGGGCAGTCGATTCTGGCGACCCTGGCGCTGAAACCGACGTCCAGCATTACGGTACCGGGTAAGACTATCACCCGTCAGGGTGAAGAAGTAGATATGATCACCAAAGGGCGTCATGACCCTTGTGTGGGGATCCGTGCGGTGCCAATTGCAGAAGCAATGATGGCAATAACTTTGATGGATCATCTGCTGCGTCATCGTGCTCAGTGCGCTGACGTGCAGAGTAGTGTTCCTCGCTGGTAAATACGATGAAAAAAATTGCGCTCGCGGTTCTGATGTCGCTGCTGAATGTCAGTGCTGTGGCAGCAACACCCTGGCAGCAGATTCAGAAACCTGTCAGTGGTCCGCCACAATCCATTGGTAGTTTTGCTAACGGTTGTATTATTGGCGCTCAAAGCCTGCCTCTGAATGCAGAAAATTATCAGGTGATGCGTCAGGATCAGCGGCGTTATTTTGGTCATCCGGATTTGATCCAGTTTATTCAGCGCTTTAGTGCCCGGGTTGCCGAACAGCGACTGGGTGAAGTGCTGATTGGTGATATGGGAATGGCTGCGGGTGGTCGCTTCAGCAGCGGCCATGCCAGCCATCAGACCGGCCTGGATGTTGATATCTGGTTGCAACTGCCTAAGTCACGCTGGACGGCACAGCAGCTTTTGCATCCCCAGCCCCTGGATCTGGTTTCTGCCGATGGTAAACATGTGGTTGCCAGACACTGGACTCCTGCAGTTGGACAGATGATTAAACTGGCCGCAGAAGATCCACAGGTCACCCGTATTTTTGTGAATCCGGCAATTAAGCAGCAACTTTGTCTGGAGGCTGGCAGCGATCGTAACTGGCTGAACAAAGTTCGTCCGTGGTTTGCTCACCGGGCACATATGCATGTCCGGTTGCGTTGTCCTCCGGGCAGTACTGAATGTCAGGATCAGCCACCACCACCGCCAGGTGACGGATGTGGTGCTGAACTTCAAAGCTGGTTCCAGCCAGCTAAACCTGGCAGTGGTGCTCCGGTCAAACGGACACCTCCGCCGTTACCTCCTTCCTGCCAGGCATTGCTCGATAAACATTTATTGTAAGGAACACTATGGAGTGGTTTTTGGTCTCACCCGGGACGGTTGCTCTGTTATTTCTGGTGGCGGTTGCTGCTGCGTTTATAGACTCGATTGCCGGGGGCGGTGGATTGTTAACCGTCCCGGCGCTGTTGGCCGCCGGACTCTCACCGGCTAACGCCCTGGCCACTAATAAGTTGCAGTCGGTGGGAGGCTCTTTTTCAGCCAGTCTCTATTTTATTCGCCGTGGCGCGGTCACGCTGTCTGAACAACGCCTGAATATCGCCATGACTTTTATCGGTGCCATGATAGGCGCCACGGTGATTCAGCATTTAAGGGCTGATTTGCTGCGCCAGTTGTTACCGTTATTGATGATTGGTACCGGTTTATGGTTTTTACTGATGCCGAAAGTCGGGGAGACTGATCGTTCGTCAAGACTCACGGGCCTGGGGTTCGCACTGGTGGGTGGCGGATGTGTCGGCTTCTATGACGGATTTTTTGGACCCGGTGCAGGCTCGTTTTACGCACTGGCGTTTGTGACCCTGAGTGGTTTTAATCTGGCTAAAGCCACCGCTCATGCCAAGTTGCTGAATTTTACCTCTAACTTTGCCAGTCTGCTGTTTTTTATGTTTGGTGGCAAAATTATCTGGGGGCTCGGTGCCGTGATGTTGCTGGGGGCATTTTGTGGCGCACGGCTGGGGGCCAGGTTGGTACTGACCCGTGGACAGCAATTGATCCGGCCGATGGTCGTAATTGTTTCGCTGGTCATGAGTCTGAAACTTTTATGGGACAGCCACGGTCAGGCGATTCTGCAGGCTTTAGGGCACTGAATCCGACCCACAGGGAGCAGAGTCGCACTACATGCGACTTAAAGTGACGTAAATCAGGTAAAGAGTAAGCAATGACAACGCATAATTATCAGGATCTGATGGTCATTTTTGAGCAGTGTTTTTATCAGGATTTTAATACCCGGCTGGTAAAAGGGGATGATGAACCTGTTTATCTGCCGGCAGATCAACACATTGATTTTAACCGGATCGTTTTCGCCCACGGTTTTTACGCCAGTGCTTTGCATGAGATCTCTCACTGGTGTGTCGCCGGTGAAGCCCGTCGTAAACTGGTGGATTTTGGTTACTGGTATTGTCCTGATGGCCGCGATCAACAGACCCAGCAGCAATTTGAAGCTGTAGAAGTGACACCACAGGCCTTTGAGTGGATGTTTTCGGTGGCCGCCGGATTTCCCTTCAATGTCAGTTGTGACAACCTGGAAGGTGACTGTGAACCTGACAGGGTCGCTTTTCAGCGCAAGGTTCATCAGAAAATAGCGGGTTTACTGACCCATGGAATTCCTGAACGCCCCTTGCGGTTTATTACGGCATTAAATCGTTTCTATGCGACTCCGGTGCTGAATGCTGGACAGTTTCCGTGGCCGGAAGAGCTGTGCTGAGTGGTATTTCCCTGAATAAGAGGTTCTGAGTAATGGTAGAAATTGAAGCGCATATTCTGGCAATGATCGATGATATGGTGGAAAGCGCTTCCGATGATCAGTTATTTGCCGGTGGCTATTTACGCGGGCATCTGACTCAGTCGGTTGCAGAACTGGAGCTGCAGGGAGAAAGCAGCCCGCAGGCATTGAAACAGAAGGTTGAACAGAGCCTGCAGGCAGCTATCCGCCAGCAGGAGTTATCGCCGCCCGACCAGGTACTGGTTCTGAGCCTGTGGGAAGAGCTTTATCATAAGGCCAGCAGTGCTGTAGCTGGCTGAGTCACAGAAGCCGTCGCTATCATCCGTTGACCGGGCGGCCTTTCAGTAATTTTCTTATCCAGAAACGGTTTGGCTGTAAGGCATCAAGGGTCGTGGCATCCAGAGGCTGAGGCTCACCACTGATCTGTGCCGCCAGAATTTCGGCAGCCAGAGGGGCACTGCATAATCCCCGGGAACCCAGTGCTGCCAGCACGAAGAGTTGTGGCCAGACCGGCGCTGCAGCGACCAGTTCCGGTTTGCGGCTTTGTTGCTGCAATGCCGAATATTGAGTCAGAGTAGCATCATAATCGGGCAGAGCCCCGGTCATGGGTAAGTGGTCGCGGATAGCGCAACGCACACCGTTTCTTGCCTGGTGTAGTGAGACATCAACTTCAGTGGTCCATGGGCTGTCTGGCAGGCAGTTAATGAGCCGCTGACGGTTTTCCTGTTGATCTGTTTCGCTGAATTGAGCGTTCTCTTCCCCCCGATGATAACTGGCACCAATACAGTGGGTCTGAAACTGTGGGCTGAGTGGGGTCAGATATCCGTCGTAACAAAGCACGGTTTTCAGTGCGGACAAGCCCGGGGATGCGGGGACATGACTGACCTGGCCTGCGACCGGATAAACCGGCAAACGTGCCGACTGGGTCAGTTGGCTAACCCGGTGACCGTTGGCCAGCACCACCGCAGTGTGTTGTTTAGCCGGATGGGATGTGAAATTTAACTGCCAGCCTTCATTCTCTGGTTGCAATGACAGCAGGTCATGCTGCCAGTAACAGGTCATTCCCTGTTGCTCCGCCAGCCCGATCAGATGGGTCGTCAGTTGTGCGGGATTGAGCCAGCCTCCCTGCGGATAAAAAATGCCGCCACAGTCCAGCGAAACTCCGGCCAGTTCACTGGCCTGTTTAGCGTCAACGTTACGGGCAATAGAAAAGGGTAAATCCATCTCCAGCATCTGTTCTATTTTACGCTGACTCTTATCATCCCATCCCAGTTGCAGTACTCCGCTCCAGTCATGTTCAAATTCACAGGGCAGGGTGTCATAAAACCGCCGTGCAAAACTGAATGCGGTCGGGAAAAAAGTGGCCAGCACCGGATCATGGCTGTTCAGCAGAGGATAGAGCGCACCCTGCCGGTTGCCTGAGGCATTGGCTGCCGGAGTCTCATCCGCGCAATACAGGCTGACCCGGTAATCCCGACGTAGCAGAGCGAGTGCCAGGCAGGCACTGGCAATGCCCCCACCAATAATCGCAACTTCTTTTCCATTGACCGCTGGCCGGTGAAACCAGGGACGTGAAACCGGAACAGGCACAGCCTGAGGCAGGTTTCCACAGAGCATTTCCCGTTTGCGTCCAAAGCCTTTGCGCTTTTCGGCATGAAAACCGGCCTGTTGCAGGCCGCGGCGGACAAAACCGGCCGCGGTAAATGTGGCAAAGGTGCCTCCCGGGCGTGACAGACGAGCCATCGCGGAAAATATCCGATCATTCCACATCCGGGGATTCTTTGACGGGGCGAAACCATCCAGAAACCATGCATCGACCTGATGATTCATGCTGTCATCAAATGTATCAATCAGCAGGTTAATATCTCCCAGCCACAGGTCCAGGGTGACCTGCCCATGATTAAACAGCATTCTCTGGCCACCGGATAACGCTTCAGGCCATTGTTGTTGTAGCTGGTGGGTATATTCAGCCAGTTCCGGCCAGTGCCGGTGGGCCGCAACGATATCCTGGCGGGTCAGCAAATATTTTTCACAGCTGATGAAGTGCAGACGCTTAACGCTGGCTTGTGGATTCTCAGCCAGCGCACGGTCAAATGCCTGCCAGAGTGTCAGAAAATTGAGGCCTGTACCAAAACCGGTCTCAGCAACAATAAAAAGATCGCCTGGATGGTCGGAAAAACGTGCCGGGAGCTGGTTTCCGCCCAGAAAAACATAACGGGTTTCATTAAGACCGTCGTCATTGGAAAAATAGACGTCATCAAAAAATTCAGAAACAGGTGTACCCTGTTCGTTCCATCGGAGGGTAGCATGTTCTATTCGGCAGGGCTTCACGGCTTAAGGCTCATTGGTCAGGCAATAAGCGAATTTTATCGATATCATACCTGCGACGCAAATTTACACGGGAATTTGCTGATCGGACTTGTTCGGCTTACAAGTGTACGCTAAAGTGCACCGTAAATCGAAGAGATGTGAATGAGGACTTTTGAATGAAACGTGCAGTGATCACTGGCCTGGGGATTGTTTCCAGCATTGGTAATAATCAGCAAGAGGTACTGGCATCCCTGCGGGAAGGCCGTTCTGGTATCACCTTTTCAGAAGAAATGAAAGAAGCCGGCATGCGCAGCCATGTCTGGGGCAATGTAAAGCTGGATACCACCGGGCTGATTGATCGCAAAATTGTGCGTTTTATGAGTGATGCATCTGTTTATGCTTATCTGTCGATGGAAGAAGCGGTTAAAGATTCCGGTCTGAGCGTAGAACAGTATCAGAACAACCCGCGTGTCGGCCTGATTGCCGGTTCAGGGGGGGGGTCTCCGCGTTTCCAGGTGTTTGGTGCAGATGCCATGCGTAGCCCACGCGGCCTGAAAGCGGTAGGACCTTATGTGGTCACCAAAGCGATGGCTTCCGGGGTATCTGCTTGTCTGGCAACCCCGTTTAAAATCCATGGCGTAAACTATTCTATCAGTTCAGCCTGTGCCACTTCTGCACACTGTATCGGTAATGCGGTAGAGCAGATTCAGTTAGGCAAGCAGGACATCGTCTTTGCCGGTGGTGGTGAAGAGCTGTGCTGGGAAATGGCCTGCGAATTTGACGCAATGGGTGCGCTGTCAACTAAGTTTAACGAGACTCCGGAAAAAGCGTCCCGTACTTATGATGCCAACCGTGACGGCTTTGTTATTGCCGGTGGCGGCGGAATGGTTGTGGTTGAAGAACTGGAACATGCGTTGGCCCGTGGTGCGCATATCTATGCCGAAATTGTTGGCTATGGTGCGACTTCTGATGGCGCAGACATGGTGGCTCCGTCGGGAGAAGGTGCAGTACGTTGCATGAAGATGGCGTTGCAGGGTGTAGATACCCCAATTGATTATCTGAATACCCATGGAACCTCCACTCCGGTAGGTGATCTGAAAGAGCTGGGAGCGATTCGCGAAGTCTTTGGTGATAACACCCCGTCACTGTCTGCGACCAAAGCAATGACAGGCCACTCTTTAGGGGCCGCCGGTGTGCAGGAGGCGATCTACAGCCTGCTGATGCTGGAGCATGGTTTTATTGCGCCAAGCATTAACATCGAAGAACCGGACGAAGCAGCCAGCGGTATGAACATTGTGACCAAACCGACTGAGAAAAAACTGACTACTGTCATGTCTAACAGTTTCGGTTTTGGTGGCACCAATGCCACACTGACAATGCGTAAGTATCAGGCATAAGCCCGATAGCGTAGGTTCAGAAAACCCGGCCCTGATTACAGGGTCGGGTTTTTTTATGCCGGTTTACCGGCTGCTATTTCAGTAATTCACTCACCAGCGCTACCCAAAAGCTGGCGCAGGGGACAATCAGTTGATCATTAAAATCGTAGCCCGGGTTGTGCAGGGCACTGTACCCTTGTTCGTCACCATGGCCTGCCAGCAGGTAACAGCCACGGGGATTCGCTTCCAGCATATAGGTGAAATCTTCACTGCCCATTAATGGCGGAGTGTTAAGGTGAACTTTATCTGCACCAAACCACCGGGTGGCGATGCAGCTGATGGCGAATGCCGGTAAATTACTCTGACAGTTTTACGATTTTACGGGTAATCCTTTCCATTCTGTTATCCCCGTTAACAATGTAGCGGTATTGTAGGGCGCAGGGCGTTCTGTGTCATACAAAACGTGAGCTATAATCGCACGGCTCACGGGGATATCGGGTTGCGCCTGGCAGATAGCACAGGTTGACCGTTATCCGATTTGATCTGTGCGGCGGCTGTGTCAGAATCGATGATTCACTGGTTTTACCGGGAATGTCCGGTTCTTTTACGGGTTCTGTGTGCAGCACGGGGCCGGGACCTTAATGGAGTTTATTTGTCATGGCTGAAACTGCGTTACCGGAAACAACTGCCTCAACACTGCCGGTAGGAGTGACCTCCTTCTCGGTTTTTATTACCTATCTGACGGCCGGACTGGCACTCCCGGTCATTCCGTTGTACGTGCATCAACAGTTAGGAATGAATGATGTCATGGTCGGTTTTGCCGTGGGGATTCAGTTTTTCGCCACTTTACTGACCCGTGGCTTTGCCGGTAAGCGCGCAGACCAGCGAGGTGCGAAGCTGACGACTCTTCAGGGGATGTCCGTCATCATCCTGGTCGGGGTGGCTTATCTCTGTTCCGCATTACTGAACGGCTCAGTGGCCTTGCAGTTTACCCTGTTAATTATTGGCCGGTTATTACTGGGATTTGGTGAAAGTCTGTTGTTTACCGGCAATCTGACCTGGGGCCTGGGTCTGATTGGTCCTAAGCGTTCAGGTATCGTCATGTCCTGGAATGGGATGGCAATCTATGGGGCTCTGGCGGCTGGCGCCCCGTTAGGATTACTGATCCAGCATCATTATGGTTTCATTGGCGTCAGCGCGGTAGCCACGCTGTGTCCAGCTGTGGCACTGCTATGTTGTTTCAGTGTCCGGTCAGTCCCGGTTTCCAGCGGTAACCGTCCGTCGTTGTTTAGCGTGGTCCGGCAGATCCTGACCCCGGGTGTTGTGCTGGCATTGCAGGGAGTAGGATTTGCAGTGATAGGTGCTTTCACCTCCCTCTATTTTGCGGATCGTCACTGGGGAAATGCAGGTTATACACTGACGGCCTTTGGATTATTTTATGTCGTGGTTCGTATCTTTTTTGGGGGCTTCCCCGACAAAATTGGTGGTGTAAAGGTTGCTATGATTTCACTGGCGGTGGAAACCGTTGGATTACTTTTGCTCTGCCTGGGGACTCAGGAGTGGATGGCGTTTGCCGGTGCTGCGCTGACAGGGTGCGGATGTTCACTGGTTTTCCCGGCAATGGGAGTGGAAGTTGTCCATAGTGTAGATGCCAAAGTCAGAGGGACGGCTTTGGGGTGTTTCTCAGCGTTCCAGGATATTGCCTATGGCATTAGTGGCCCAATCGCCGGGCTATTGGCCAGCGGATTTGGCTATGGCTCGGTTTATCTGGCGGGAGCCTGTGCTGCGCTGGCAGGTTTAATTATTTCTCTGCGGTTACTATTTCAGGCAAATAACGCCCGCAGCCGCTGACAAGCCTCCAGAATTTCGGCCCGTTGCAGGGCCGAATAGCCCAGGATCCAGCCCTGTAATTTCTGACCACTGATAAACAGAGGAGAGACCGGAGGAAGAATCAGTCCGGCAGCCATTGCCTGGCGGGTCAGGGCGATTTCCTCTCCCTGTAGCAGTTCAACGGTTAACTGCAATCCCCCATCGCCAGGCATTACCCTTAGCCATTGACCAAAGTTTTGTTGCAGTTGTTCGGTCAGCAGCTGACGCCTGCTACCATACAGTTTACGCATTCGCCGCAAATGCTGAGCAAAATGACCTCGCCGGATAAATTCGGTAGTTACTGCCTGTGAGAGCTGTGGGGTATGTCCGTCGGTCAGGGTTCTCGCCCGGACCATGCTGTCGGTTAATGATACGGGCAATACCATCCAGGCCAGCCGCAGCGAAGGAAAAAGGCTTTTAGAGAAGGTTCCCAGATAAATTACCCGCTGGTGACGATCCTCTGATTGTAGTGCCGGTAACGGCGTATCCTGGTAATGGAACTCGCCGTCATAGTCATCTTCAACCAACCATGCTCCATGTTGTTTAGCCCACTCCAGCCACTCTTTCCTGCGTGCAGAGCTCATCGCCATACCCAACGGATACTGGTGAGCTACCGTCAGGTATGCCAGCTTTGCAGCAACATCCGGAACCTGTGCCCCCTGATCATCCAGTGTCAGAGGCGATAATTTTGCACCAGCGGCAAGAAAGGCATTGCGTGCTCCCGGATAACAGGCCTGTTCGGTCAGCACCTGATCCTGAGGATCAATCAACAACATGCTGATTAACTGCAATGCCTGTTGAGAACTGTTTAGAATAATCACCTGCTGAGCTGTGCAATTTACCTGTCGTGAAAGCGCCAGATAATCGGCAATCACAGTCCGTAATTCGGGAAGGCCCTGAGGATCGCCGTAGCCAAACAATTGAAGATCCTGACGACGAAGTACCTCATCGTATAATTTTTGCCAGGCTGGATAGGGAAATTCCCGCAGATCCGGAGAACCCGCCGCGAATGCGGCCGGAACCAGCGGATCCTCACATCCCCCGGTAGCCACAATTTGCCGGCCACGTTCTGACAGTATTGGCAGAGAAAAAGGATCATTCATCGGACGATTAATTGTTCTGACCGATGTCGCGACAAAGCTACCTTTCCCCTGATAACGCACCAGATAACCTTCACTTTCCAGCTGACTATAGGCCGCCTCTGTCGTTACCCGGGACAGTGACAGATCGGCGGCTAACTGACGGCTGGAAGGTAATTTCTGTCCTGCAGAAAGGTGTCCACGGTGGATGGCCAGGCGCAGAGTCTCACATAATCGCTCGCGATGGCCAAGGCCTGGTAAATTGTCAAATATCACCAGCCAGGGGGAGGGCGGTTGCATAGTGGTCTTATCAGCCTGCCAGAAGTGGTATTAGTGGTCTCGCTATCCTGCGGTAATCTGAGCTCAGTTAGCAAGGAGAAAATTGATGAACTTTAATCTGTCAGCTGTTGCCCAACCGGGCCAGTCGGTCGAATATTTACAACGTAAACTGGCATTTTACTCAGATGCCTGGGATCTGGCGGAGGATGTACAAAAGGGTAATCCGGGGATTGTCGTATTGGATGTCAGGTCTGAAACGCACTACCGGCAGGGACATATCACCACCGCGAAGAGTTTTCCTCATCGCATAATGACCGCAGAGACGCTGGCACAACTGGATCCGTCATTACTGTATATCACTTACTGTGATGGTATCGGCTGCAATGGTTCGACAAAAGGTGCATTAAAACTGGCTCAGGCGGGTTTTTATGTGCGTGAGTTGATTGGCGGACTGGATTTTTGGAAGCGTGATCAACATCCGGTGACAACCGGGGAACTCCCCGGGGAGTGGCCGTCATCACCGGCGGATAAAGAGTGTGGTTGTTAGAACAGCCACAACAGCAGAATAATAACCAATGCCAGCAGGATAACCAGCCAGCTACGGGGTATACGTGACCAGTAACTGGCTGGCGCCGGCGCGGGAATATCGGCAGTCAGTGGCTGGGGATTGGCCACGGACTCTTTTTTCCCGGCCAGAATCAACTGTTCTGCCCGTAAACGAAACAAACGATGCAACACATCCTGAGCCTGAACTTCAGTCAGAGGTTGGGTAGCGACTGAAGGGAATTGCTGCTCGCAGTAACCTGTCAGATGCTGAACCTCTGTTTCTGATGGCGGTTGTTTCAGCGATTTTAACAACGCCGGTAATGTTAGCGGCGGAGTCTGGCTAAGGGTAAGTAATGCAATTCTGGCCTGCAGATACTGGTTCATCAGTGGATAAAATCGCGATGGAATCGGATCACCATTTTTTAATGAAATCAGGCTGAACAGCTGTTGCCAGACAGCCGACGGAGAACCGCCACCGGAAATGGTTAGTTTAATCACCTGTTGTTGCAAATTCTGATGTTCAGCCGGAAGCAATGTACGATCAGTCGTGCGTATTTGTTGCGGCTGTGGAATATCCATCTGACCGTTTTGCAGCATGGTTAGTACCTGTTGCAACTGGGGCTGGGTCAGTGAGCTCAGCACGGTCTGGCCAAAATTCTGGCGGATAAAATGACTCACGGCCTGACGATTATTTCCTACCGGCAGCAAGTCTGTCAGTTGCTGGAGCAGAATTCTGGCTGAACGGGCATTTTGTTCCTGGATAAGCCGTCCGGTCAGCCATTGCTCTGCGGCGGGAAAGTGACTGGAAAGCAGTTCATTATCATGCTTTACCCCCGACTGATGGCGGATACCTGCCCATAGCTCAGCCGGCTTCAGGGAACTGATGGCCATAATCCGAACAATAATACGTTCCAGCGCAGTTCGCTGGGCAGTCGTCAGTGCAGCCGGTGACGCAGGAGTTTGGGTTTCCCGTGAATGGGCAGGAGGCGTTGTTTCGCCAGTGACCCCGGATGGGCCGCGGAGTGGTTGCATGACAAACATTCCAGCAAGTAGAGAAAATTCAGCCCGGGGTTAGCCGGAGTATCAGCCAGTATGATAACAATCCCCCTGAGAAATCCCAAGGGATAAGCAGGGAGATTTAGTTAAACATATAACAGAAAGTGGCTAACGGGACAGATTTTGTCCGGCCCCGGGGCCGAGCGGAGTTCGTAGCCGCTGAGCGAGCACTACTCCGGCCAGAGTTAATATGCCGCCTATCCAGTGCCAGCTATGTAATTTCTCATGCAGAAATATAATCGCGATAATGGCGGTAAACACCGGAGAAAGGTTAAGAAAAATGCTGGCTGTATTGGCGCCCAGACGGACGACCCCCTGAATCCATAGCCACGGGGCCACGACGGAGGCAGGAATAGCAGCATAAAGCACCAGCGGAATGCTACGAGCGGTTAAGGCAATATTCGGGGTGAGTAAAAAGCCCGGAATGAGCAGCAATACTGCAAACAGGATCTGAACGTACAGGCTTTGCCACTGTGGCAGATTCATCGACCAGCGTTTGGTGAGCACGCCATACAACGCATAGGCCGCAGCAGCAACAATCATCATCAGCTCTCCGCTGCCTAATCCATGAGTAAACAACTGTTGTGGGTGGCCCTGACTGATAAGCCAGGTGAGTCCGGAAAAGGAAAGAATTGCGCCAAACACGATACCCAGTGTCGGTGTCAGTCGCAGTATAAACAGGCTAAAAATAATCGTGAGTAACGGAATACTGGCGACAATAATCCCAATAAACAGGGCGCTGACTGTTCGTGCCGCGTAATAGGCCAGGCTCTGATACAACACCATTCCCAACGCCCCCAGAATCAACAGTTTCAACCATTCACGTGACAGCGCTGTACGGTTACGGATCACTGAAGGTAAAACGAATGGCGTCAATATCACTAACGCAATAATCCAGCGATAAAAGGATATCGACTCCGGAGTTATCACCCCTACCGTCAGTTTGCTGACAATAGAGTTGATCGCCCAGATAATCACGGCGCCGAGGGGGAACAAAAAATTCATAACCAGTCCTTCAACAGAATATCAGTGCAGTCTCCCGGGCATGACCGCCTTAGAGTGTTTAACAGAGTCGGTTAAGATGACGGACAAGAGACACTAAGGCAAGCGATTCACCGCACAAACGCCGGATGTTTTCCGGCAGGCTTTATGACAGAATATCTCTATAATTCCGGTTCAACAGGACTAAGTCAGTGAAAATTGTTGTTGATGAAAATATGCCGTATGCCCGCGAATTGTTCAGCCGGCTCGGCGATGTGATTGCGGTGCCAGGACGAACACTCTCTTCATCAGAACTGCGCAGTGCAGATGCATTAATGGTTCGTTCGGTTACCCGGGTGAATCACTCGTTGCTGGAAGGGACCCCGGTGCGTTTTGTCGGTACCGCGACGGCTGGACAGGATCATATCAACACTGCGGATTTACAGGCACAGGGGGTGGCTTTTTCGGCAGCGCCAGGTTGTAACGCTATAGCGGTGGTCGAATATGTGTTCTCGGCATTGCTCGCTCTGGCCGAACGAGACGGTTTTCTGTTGACGGATCGTACTGTCGGTATTGTCGGGGCGGGTAACGTCGGTGGGCGGTTACAGCGCCGACTGGATGCGGCAGGCATTAAAACGCTGATTTGCGATCCACCCCGCGCTGATCGTGGTGATGAAGGCGAGTTTCATTCGCTGGAAACGTTGGTGCGTGAAGCGGATGTTCTGACGTTCCACACGCCATTATTCAAAGACGGACCTTATAAAACTCTGCACCTGGCGGATCAGGCGCTGCTGGAGCAACTCACTGAAGGCACTATTTTGATTAATGCCTGCCGTGGTCCGGTGGTAGATAACCAGGCACTGCTGAGTGTTCTGGAGAATCGTCAGGACCTCTCGGTGGTACTGGATGTCTGGGAACCCGAACCTGAGTTATCGTTAGCGTTGCTGGACAAGGTGGATATCGCTACGGCACATATTGCCGGCTATACCCTGGAAGGGAAAGCCCGCGGAACGACCCAGGTTTTTGAAGCATGGTCAGCCTTTATCGGTCAGCCACAACAAGTCCCCTTAGCTGAGTTACTGCCCGTCCCGGATATTCGCCAGGTGACGCTGCGGGGAGAATGTGATCAGGCAATGCTAAAACGTCTGGCACATCTGGTGTATGATGTGCGCCGTGATGATGCCTTGTTACGCGCAGTTGCTGATAAGCCAGGGGAATTTGACCGCCTGCGTAAGCAGTATTGGGAACGCCGGGAATGGTCCTCTTTACAGCTGGATTGCGACAATGCAGACACCGCAGAAAAACTACGCTTACTGGGTTTTAATGCAAAGTTTACCGGTGATTGCTGAGTTTTTTGGTTATCACTACCTCTTGTTCAGGCGGTGGATCTCACCGCTTTATTTTTTGTTTTCTGGAGTAAACCAACATGTCTGACGGCTGGAATATCGCTCTCTTAGGAGCCACTGGTGCAGTGGGAAGTGCTGTACTGGAGTTGTTGACGGAGCGTCAGTTCCCGGTTGGTGAGTTATTCTTATTAGCCAGCGAAAATAGTGCCGGAGAGTCGGTGCGGGTGGACGGAAAAAACCATCTGGTACGTTCTGCCACAGACTTTGACTGGGCACAGGCGCAGCTGGCTTTTTTCGTGGCCGGCAGTGAAGCTTCCGCACAATACGCTGAGCAGGCAGCCAGCGCCGGGTGTCTGGTTATTGACAGTAGCCCGTTGTTTGCCCTGGAGCCAGATGTGCCACTGGTTATCGCTGAGGTGAATCCTCAGGTATTAGCCGATTACCGAAACCGTAATATCGTCAGTGTGGCGGATAATCTGGTCAGCCAGTTGTTATGTGCGATTAAGCCACTGGCGGATGCGGCAGGAGTCGGTCGTATACAGGTCACTAACCTGATATCGGTCTCCAGTCACGGTAAAGCCGCGGTGGACGGGTTGGCAGGCGAAAGTGCTCGCTTGCTCAATGGTGTACCGGTTGATGAACATTATTTTGGACGACAGCTGGCGTTTAATCTGCTGCCATTACTGCCGGATGAGCAGGGAAGTGTGGCGGCAGATCGCCGGCTGGTGGATCAGGTTCGCAAAATCCTGCAGGACGAAGGATTGCCGGTATCGGTCAGTTCCGTCCAGGCCCCCGTGTTTTACGGTAATGCCCAGAGCGTGCAGCTGGAATGCCTCAGACCATACTCGGCGGATGAAGCACGCAATGATCTGGCTGTGTCCGGAGATATTCTGTTGAGCGATGAGGGTGAGTTTCCGACCCCGGTGAGTGATGCGACCGGAAGCGGTCAGTTGTGCATTGGATCGTTACATAATGATTACGGGATCCCTGAGCAACTGCAATTCTGGTCAGTGGCCGACAATATTCGTTTTGGCGGAGCATTAATGGCAGTGAAAGTTGCTGAACGGCTGGTGCAGGAGTATCTGTAACCATGTCTGAAGTGAAGACACGTAAGCTGGCACTGGGTATCGAATATGACGGCAGCAGTTATTACGGCTGGCAGCGCCAGCCAGAGGTCCGGAGTGTGCAGGGATATCTGGAGCGGGCATTAACTACCGTGGCTAACCATGAGGTTAATGTCTTTTGTGCCGGCCGTACTGATGCGGGTGTGCATGGCACCGGTCAGGTGGTTCATTTTGAAACCAGTGTACAGCGACCGGACAGTGCCTGGACTTTGGGGGTAAATGCCAATTTACCCAAAGACATTGCAGTACGCTGGGTGAAAGAAGTCGCCGATGATTTTCATGCCCGGTTTAGTGCGACTGCACGGCGCTATCGCTATATTATTTATAATCAGCGGCTGCGTCCGGCAATCCTCGGTCAGGGAATCACTCATTTTTATCATCCGCTGGATGAGGCTGCCATGCACCGTGCAGCGCAGAGCTTATTAGGCGAAAATGATTTTACTTCATTTCGTGCGGTACATTGCCAGTCCAAAACCCCGTGGAGAAACATCAGTCATATTCATGTCTGGCGCCAGGGGGCCTTTGTGATTGTCGATATTAAAGCCAATGCATTTGTACATCATATGGTGCGCAATATTGTCGGCAGTCTGCTGGAAGTAGGTTGTGGTAACCAGCAGGAGTCATGGATGGCGGAATTACTGGCAGCAAAAGACCGTAAACTGGCGGCAGCTACTGCCAGGGCGGAAGGTTTGTATCTGGTCTCGGTGGATTATCCGGCGAAGTTCGAACTGCCGGATGTCGAGCCTGGCCCGTTATTTCTGACCGGCGATGATTTATTTTCAGGTAAAGGATAAGCATTCATGGAGTACATCCAATTTATTATTGATTTTATTCTGCACATTGATGTTCACCTGGCGCGGTTGGTCGCGGATTACGGAGTCTGGGTTTATGCCATTTTGTTCCTGATCATTTTTTGTGAAACAGGTCTGGTGGTGACTCCGTTCCTGCCGGGCGACTCTCTGCTATTTGTCGGGGGGGCACTGGCGGCACTCCCGGGCAATGATTTAAATATTCATTTGCTTGCGCTGTGTATTATCGTTGCCGCTATCGCAGGAGATGCCGTCAACTACACTATCGGCCGGTTGTTTGGCGGTAAACTGTTCAGCCGGGAAGATTCAAAAATCTTTCGCCGTAGCTATCTGGATAAAACCCACGCATTTTATGCAAAGCACGGTGGCAAAACGATTATTCTGGCGCGTTTCATCCCGATCATTCGGACCTTCGCGCCATTTGTGGCCGGAATGGGTAAAATGTCTTACCGCCACTTTGCATTATTTAACATCGCCGGGGCGATTGCCTGGGTTGTGTTGTTCAGCTATGCCGGTTACCTGTTTGGTGATTTACCGGTAGTGCAGAAGAATCTTAATTTGCTGATTGTTGCTATTATTGTTATTTCGGTCTTGCCCGGCATTATCGAAGTCTTGCGGCATCGCAGACAGGCAGCACGGAAAAATTAGTTTTTCCTGCAGGCCTCAGACGGTTAAACCAGATTTTTATCCACAGTGTGGGCGGGTTGTGGTTTAATGGGCGTCATTTACCGGCTGCTGGATAAAAATCCAGCAGAAATAAAACAACTGGATAACCCAGGTTCAAACAGAAAGGTCATCAATGAGCTGGATTGAACGCATTCTTAATAAAAGTAATGTTACCCCAACGCGTAAAGCGAGTATTCCTGAAGGGGTTTGGACGAAATGTGATAGCTGTGGCCAGGTGCTCTATCGCGCGGAGTTAGAACGGAATCTCGAAGTCTGCCCTAAATGCGATCATCACATGCGTATGCATGCCCGTGATCGTTTAGCGTCATTTATGGACCAGGGGACGACAGTTGAACTGGGCAGTGAGCTGGAACCTAAAGATGTTCTGAAGTTCCGCGATCAGAAAAAATACAAAGATCGTCTGCTGGCCGCACAAAAAAGTACCGGCGAGAAAGATGCACTGATCGTCATGAAAGGTGAGTTGCATGGTATGCCAGTAGTGGCTGCCGCGTTTGAATTCTCCTTTATGGGCGGCTCAATGGGCTCTGTAGTGGGAGCGCGTTTTATTCGTGCAGCAGAGCAGGCTCTGGAAGATAATTGTCCTCTGATCTGTTTCTCTGCCAGTGGTGGCGCGCGTATGCAGGAAGCACTGATGTCGCTGATGCAGATGGCTAAAACCAGTGCTGCGTTGGCAAAACTGCGTGAGCGCGGTCTGCCGTACATTTCGGTACTCACCGATCCTACGATGGGTGGAGTTTCTGCCAGTTTTGCGATGCTGGGCGATTTAAATGTTGCTGAACCCAAAGCACTGATTGGTTTTGCCGGCCCGCGGGTTATCGAACAGACGGTCCGTGAAAAATTACCTCCTGGCTTCCAGCGCAGTGAGTTTTTGATTGAGAAAGGGGCGATTGATATGATTATTCGCCGTCCTGAAATCCGTTTCAAAATCGCCGGATTACTGGCAAAAATGATGAATCTGCCGGCACCTTTGCATGACGGTATTCAGTCTGAACCTGAGACTGAAACGGAACATGACGAGACCTGACAGTAATGATAAAGACGCTTTAGGGCGTCTTTTATTTATGCACTGTAATGATATCAACGGGACACATGGAAAATCTTCACCTACCGCAGGCCACGTCTCCTCTTGCTACGTGGCTGACTTATCTGGAAAACCTGCACAGCCAGGCGATTGACCTGGGCCTTGAGCGTGTACGCCGTGTGGCCTCTGAGCTTAATTTGTTAAAACCGGCACCGTTTGTTTTCACGGTGGCCGGCACCAACGGTAAAGGGACCACCTGCCGTACTCTTGAAACATTACTTATCGCAGCGGGTTACCGCGTCGGTGTGTATAGCTCACCCCACCTGGTTCGGTATACCGAACGGGTGCGTATTCAGTCTCAGGAACTCAATGAGGCGGAGCATACTGCCAGTTTCGCTTTTCTTAATCAGGGGCGCGGTGAAACTTCACTGACCTACTTTGAATTCAGTACTCTCTCGGCTTTATACCTGTTTCGCGAAGCGAATCTGGATGTGGTTATCCTTGAGGTTGGGCTCGGGGGACGCCTGGATGCCACCAATATCGTGGATGCTGATGTGGCGGTTGTGACCAGCATCGCCCTGGATCATACCGACTGGTTAGGACCAGACCGTGAGAGTATTGGCCGGGAGAAAGCCGGTATTTTTCGTCAGGGCAAACCCGCCGTGGTCGGAGACCCGGACATGCCAGCCTCGATTGGCCGCGTTGCGGCAGATAAAGGTGCTGTCCTGTTGCAACGGGATCACCAGTGGTCCTATCATGAAAAGGGTGTTGTCTGGGATTTCCGTGATATTCAGGGAGAACTGCAGCAGTTGCCGGTACCGAAGGTGCCACTGCCTAATGCCGCCACTGCGCTGGCTGCATTAAGGGTATCGGGATTACAGGTCAGCGAAGCCTGTATCCGCGAGAATTTACCTAATGCTGAATTGCCAGGCCGTTTTCAGACCATCAGCGAATATCCGCGGGTGATTCTGGATGTAGCTCATAATCCTCATGCGGCAGCCTACCTGGCATCGAGATTAGCGACTTTACCTGAGACTGGTAAGGTGCATGCGGTGCTGGGAATGTTGCATGATAAAGATATTGCCGGAACACTGGCTGAACTTATCAGTCAGGTGGATTACTGGTATTGTGCGCCGCTTGAAGGCCCGCGCGGAGCCAGTGCTGAAGAATTAGTCGTCCATTTACCACAGGCGGCCAGTTTCGCCTCGGTAGACGAAGCGTGGTATGCGGCAAAGCTGCAGGCTGACGCGCAGGATATCATTCTGGTTTGCGGCTCCTTCCATACGGTAGCGCATGTGATGACGTCTATCTCAGGGGAGAGAGGAAGTGGCGAGTAAATTTCAGAATCGCTTAGTGGGTACCGTTATTCTGGTGGCTATCGGGGTTATTGTGTTACCCGGGCTGCTTGACGGTAAGAAGAAACACTATAAAGAGGAATTTGCAGCAATCCCTCTGGTGCCTAAACCGGGTGACCAGCAGGATAATGATCTGGTACCCCCGGTGACGCAACCACTCACCGGACATACCGCAACGGCTCCGGGTACGGCAACGACGCCACCTGGTGGTGAAAACAGCGCTACTGACACCCCGGGTAACAGCGCTGATACCTCCCGGCAGAGCAGTGCAGACGCGCAGCCTCAGTCACAACAGACGCAGCAGCAGGCGCAGAATGATGCTGCCGCACGGCAACAGGAAGAGGCTCGCCAGAAGCAGGCCCAACAGGCCCGTCAACAGGCTGAACGTGAAGCCAGCCAGGCTCAGGCCCGTGCTCAGCGTCTGGCCAGTGAAGCGGCAGCCAAAGCTAAAGCTAAACAGGCTCAGGCCGAAAAAGAACGTCAGCGCGCACTGGAAGCACTGAATGATCAGCCCGCAACACAGCCCTCTGCCCCTGCAGCGGAAACGAAGGCGGATGCACCGACCGGTCAGGCTTATGTTATCCAGCTCGGAGCACTGAAAAATGCGGCTAAAGTGACTGAAATTGTGACAGAGCTAAGGGCGTCAGGTTTTCGGGCTTACTCAATACCGGCGACACCCGTTCAGGGCCAGATCAATCGCATACAGGTGGGGCCAGACAATTCGAAGAGTCGCCTGCAATCGCAGATTGAACAGTTGAAAAGTAAAACCGGCCTGAGTGGAGTTGTCAGGCCATATACCGTGCGGTAATGGCAGCCTTTCGTTACACTGTCAGATTGCGTTTTCAATAAAACTTATGAAAATCAATCTTTTACTTAGCTAAACTTACAGGGGCAATGAAACGAAATTTTCATTGCCCTTTTTCTCTGCAGTCGGGGGAAAACGGTACGCAAACGTTTTCTTTTTCTGTTAAAATGCGCCCCGAACAGATTGCAGAAGGGATCACTGTTGCACCGGAAGAGCTCATGAACTGGATTGATTACGTCATAATCGGGATTGTCGGATTTTCGGCTTTAGTTAGTCTGATCAGAGGATTTGTGCGGGAAGCCTTATCTTTAGTCACCTGGGGATGTGCTTTTTTTGTTGCCAGTCACTATTTTTCTTATCTGGCAGTCTGGTTCACCGGGTTTGAAGAACCCATGGTACGTAATGGTGTAGCAATAGCCGCGCTGTTTATTGCGACGCTGATTGTCGGCGCGATTGTCAATTATGTGATTGGATCGCTGGTTGAAAAAACCGGACTATCCGGCACTGACCGTGTACTGGGTGTTTGTTTCGGAGCATTACGAGGGGTGTTGATTGTTTCAGCTATCCTGTTTTTTCTTGATACATTCACCGGGTTTTCTAAAAGTACGGACTGGTCACAATCGCAGCTGGTTCCGCAATTCAGCTACATCATCAGATGGTTTTTTGACTATTTACAGAGCACGTCGAGTTTTTTACCCCGGTCATAAGGCAGGGGAGATACGGCTTTAATGAGGAAATGACAACATGTGCGGTATTGTCGGTATCACCGGATTTCTGCCGGTCAACCAGTCTATTTACGATGCATTAACGGTATTACAGCACCGCGGCCAGGACGCGGCGGGGATCTGCACCATTGATGCGATGAACTGCTTCCGCCTGCGGAAAGCAAACGGACTGGTGAGCGATGTGTTTGAAGCACGTCATATGCAGCGCTTACAGGGGAATATGGGGATTGGCCATGTTCGTTACCCGACAGCAGGAAGCTCAAGTGCCTCTGAAGCCCAGCCTTTTTACGTAAACTCTCCTTACGGCATTACGCTGGCACACAACGGAAATCTGACCAACGCCCATGAACTGCGCTCACGCTTATTTGAGTATGGTCGTCGTCATGTGAATACCACCTCAGACTCAGAAGTGCTGTTGAATGTTTTTGCCCAGGAACTCGATCGTTTTCAGGTCTATCCGTTAACGGCAGAAAATATTTTTGCCGCCGTAGAATCACTACATACTCTGGTTCGCGGGGCCTATGCAGTGGTATCGATGATTATTGGCCACGGTATGGTGGCTTTCCGTGACCCGAATGGCATTCGTCCTTTGGTACTGGGTAAACGTGTATTGCCGGATGAACGTACTGAATATATGGTTGCGTCTGAAAGTGTTGCGCTGGATACCTTAGGCTTTGAGTTTATACGCGATGTAGCACCGGGTGAAGCCGTCTATATCACCGAGCAGGGTGAACTTTCTACCCGGCAGTGCGCGGCGAACCCGAAAAGTCATCCGTGCTTGTTTGAGTACGTTTATTTCGCGCGTCCTGACTCATTTATCGATAAAATTTCGGTGTACAGTGCCCGTGTTCGAATGGGGACTAAACTGGGTGAGAAGATTGCCCGTGAGTGGGAAGACCTGGATATTGATGTGGTTATTCCAATCCCGGAAACCTCTACCGATGTCGCGTTGGAAATTGCCCGTATTCTGGATAAACCTTATCGCCAGGGGTTCGTTAAAAACCGTTATGTCGGCCGGACCTTTATTATGCCCGGACAGCAGATGCGTCGCAGTGCAGTTCGCCGTAAGCTGAATGCAAACCGTGCCGAATTCCGTGATAAGAATGTGTTGCTGGTTGATGACTCCATTGTCCGTGGCACTACCTCGGAGCAGATTATTGAAATGGCCCGTGAAGCCGGAGCGAAGAAAGTGTATCTGGCTTCAGCGGCACCGGAAGTTCGTTTCCCTAACGTCTATGGCATCGATATGCCCAGTGTTACGGAACTGATTGCTCACGGGCGTGAAGTTGATGAAATCTGCCACCTGATTAAAGCGGATGCATTAATTTTCCAGGATCTGAATGATCTTATCGACGCCGTACGTGAAGAAAATCCGGATATCACAGAGTTTGACTGCTCGGTGTTTGATGGAATCTATGTCACTAAAGATGTTGATCAAGGCTATCTGGATTATTTACAGTCACTGCGCAACGATGATGCTCAGGCAGTTGCCAGACAAAATGAAGTCGAAAATCTGGAATTGCATAACGAAGGTTAAACTTCCTGCAATGACAGAAAAAACACAGGGCGGATTTTCCGCCCTGTGTTTTTTGGAATTCTGTTCGCCTCAATGCCCCGTCACACGTTATTATGCTGGTTTTTAGTGCACCTCCCGGAGCAGGTTATGAAAAGACTCATTGTTGGTTTATCAGGAGCCAGCGGCGTTATTTACGGTATTCGTCTGTTAGAGGTACTGAAAGATCTGCCGCAGGTGGAAACCCATTTAGTCATGAGTCAGTCTGCCCGTCAGACACTAGCCATGGAAAGTGATATCAGCGTGCGGGAAGTCCAGGCGCTGGCAGATGTGGTGCACGATAATCGTGATATAGGCGCCAGTATCTCTTCCGGTTCATTTAAGACTGATGGTATGGCCCTGCTGCCTTGTTCAATGAAGACACTGTCAGGAATTGTACACAGCTACAGTGACAATTTGCTGACCAGGGCGGCGGATGTGGTGCTCAAAGAGCGGCGGACACTGGTACTCGGGGTACGTGAAACGCCTTTACACCTGGGGCACCTGAGAATGATGACGACCGCCGCAGAGATGGGGGCGATTATTATGCCGCCGGTGCCCGCGTTTTACCATCGCCCGCAAAATGTCATGGATATTGTCGACCAGACAGTTAACCGGATAATTGACCAGTTTAACATTGAGCTGCCAGAGGACTTATTTGCCCGCTGGCAGGGCAAGAACGGAATTGAGTCTGCACTAAAATGATTCACAGGCCGGTAATGGCACCAAAATGGTGCCTTTTGTGCAGCATGGTGGTGCATTGCCCCGGGCAGCTAAACACAGAGTGTAGTGTGGAAGGTGTTTAATTCGTGGCAAAATAAAGTATTGGTCGTTTTTGGACTTTTTCAGGTAAGGTGATGCTGCCTGGCACGAAAAGTGCTAAAGAATTTGTGAACACACAACATTCATTACTCAACACTATAAAAATATCAACCTGAGGGCAGTCTATGAAAAAGCGAGTATTAGCTCTTTCTCTAATGTTGGCAATTTCCAGCGTTGGCAGTGTATTTGCTGCAATTCCCAAAACGCTGCGTATCGGTACCGACCCAACGTATCCGCCCTTTGAGTCAAAAGATTCCAGTGGCAAACTGGTGGGCTTTGACATTGATCTGACAAACGAAATTTGTGCGCGTATCCACACTAAGTGTACCTATGTGGAAGGTGACTTTGACGGACTGATTCCGTCACTGCAGGCCAATAAAATTGATGCCATCATCTCCTCGTTATCTATCACCGAGAAGCGTGAGAAACAGATCGCATTTTCAGAAAAACTGTATGCGGCGAACTCCCGACTGGTGGCGGTGAAAGGTTCTACCCTGCAGCCGACAGTGGCATCGCTGAAAGGTAAAAGTATTGGGGTAGAGCAGGGAACTACTCAGGAAACCTATGCTAACGAATACTGGCGTCCACAGGGAGTCAATGTTGTTTCTTACTCCGGGCAGGATCAGGTGTATCAGGATCTGCATGCCGGACGTATCGATGCCGCTTTCCAGGATGAAGTGCAGGCCGAAGAAGGCTTCCTGAAAAGCCCTGTAGGGAAGGGTTACGCCTTTGCGGGCCCTGCGGTTAAAGATGAGAAAATCTTTGGTGTAGGAACTGGAATGGGAATGCGCAAAAGTGACACAGATCTGAAGGCTGCAGTGGATAAAGCTTTTGAGTCTATGCGTAAGGACGGAACTTACGACAAACTGGCGAAAAAATATTTCGACTTTAATGTCTACGGCGATTAATGCGCCGCGAGCTGCCCGCCGCCAGTGGCGGGCAGTGGTTGTCTCTTTTGTTGCAGGAATTGTTTAATGCTCTATGGATATACCGACGTCATTATGAAAGGCGCGCTGGTAACGATTGAACTGGCAATCAGTTCTGTGGTTCTGGCGGTTATTTTGGGACTGATAGGCGCCGGAGCCAAACTTTCAAAAAGCACAATCTTACGATCTGTGTTCGGTTTATATACCACCATTATTCGTGGCATCCCCGATCTGGTGTTGATGCTGCTTATCTATTACGGCCTGCAGATCGCTCTTAATCAGTTTACTGACCTGATCGGTTGGGATCAGATTGATATCGATCCCATGGCGGCCGGGATTATCACCATCGGCTTTATCTACGGCGCTTATTTTACCGAGACGTTCCGTGGGGCTTTCCTGTCAGTCCCTAAGGGGCAGACGGAAGCAGCTACGGCTTATGGCATGACCAGTTCTCAGGTATTTCGTCGGGTGTTATTTCCGTTAATGATGCGTTTCGCACTGCCTGCCATAGGTAACAACTGGCAGGTGATTCTAAAAGCGACTGCATTAGTGTCATTACTTGGCCTGGAAGATGTGATTAAAGCGACGCAACTGGCAGGTAAAAGCACCTGGCAGCCGTTCTACTTCGCGATTGTCGCCGGAGTCATCTATCTGTTCTTTACCACAGTCTCCAATGGTGTGTTGTGGTGGCTGGAACGCCGCTATTCAGTTGGGGTGAAAAAGGCCGAATTATGATTGATATTATTCACGATTATTGGCAGTCACTGCTCTGGACGGACGGCTACCGGTTTACCGGCGTTGCGGTAACACTCTGGCTGTTAATTTTGTCCGTAGTGATTGGTGGAGTGATGGCCGTCATACTGGCAATTGCGCGGGTGTCATCGAACCGTTTTATTAGTACTCCGGTATGGATTTTTACCTATGTTTTTCGTGGTACCCCCTTGTATGTACAGCTATTGGTGTTTTACACCGGAATGTATACCCTGGAAGTGGTGAAAGGCAATGAGTTGCTGAATGCCTTCTTCCGTAGCGGTATGAACTGTACCTTACTGGCATTTGCACTGAATACCTGCGCTTATACCACCGAGGTCTTTGCCGGAGCTATTCGTTCTGTACCACACGGTGAAATTGAAGCCGCGCGGGCTTATGGTTTTTCCCGTTTTAAAATGTATCGTTGTATCATTCTTCCTGCAGCGCTGCGTATTGCACTGCCGGCATACAGTAACGAAGTTATACTGATGTTGCACTCCACATCACTGGCGTTTACCGCCACGGTGCCCGACGTTCTGAAAATAGCCAGAGACATTAATGCCGCGACATATCAGCCTTTTACTGCGTTTGGTATTGCTGCGATTATTTATCTGGTCATTTCCTATGGTCTGATTACCCTGTTCCGTATGGCCGAGCGTCGCTGGCTGCCACATGTTAAATCCTGATCCCGCTGAGTAAAAATATGGCTGAAATAAAATTAAGTGTGACAGAACTCCACAAACGTTATGGAGAACATGAGGTTCTCAAGGGAGTTTCATTACAGGCTGCGGCTGGTGATGTGATTAGTATTATCGGATCTTCCGGATCCGGTAAGAGTACGTTTTTACGCTGTATTAATTTTCTGGAAAAACCCAGCGAGGGCACGATTGCGCTGAACAAAGAAAATATTAATCTGGTGCGTGACAAAGATGGCCAGCTTAAGGTGGCCGATAAAGAACAATTGCGGAAATTACGCACCCGTCTGACCATGGTGTTCCAGCACTTCAACCTGTGGAGTCACATGACCGTGCTGGAAAACGTGATGGAAGCTCCGGTTCATGTTCTGGGAATCAGCAAGCAGGAAGCCCGTGAACGGGCAATTAAGTATCTGGATAAAGTCGGTATTGATGAAAGGGCACGGGCGAAATATCCGGTGCATCTGTCAGGTGGTCAACAGCAGCGCGTATCCATTGCCAGGGCGCTGGCGATGGAGCCTGAGGTTCTGTTATTCGATGAACCGACATCAGCGCTTGACCCTGAACTGGTGGGCGAAGTGCTGCGAATTATGCAGCAACTCGCTGAAGAGGGGAAAACCATGGTGGTGGTTACCCATGAGATGGAGTTTGCCCGCCACGTCTCTAACCATGTTATTTTCCTGCATCAGGGGAAAATTGAAGAGCAGGGCCATCCTGAGACGGTGTTCAGTCAGCCGAAAAGCCCACGTCTTCAGCAGTTTCTTTCCGGCGCATTAAAATAACCACCTTCCTGCCTGTATCACTATCTGTGATACAGGCAGGAGTATATTTAGCAGGAGTTGCTGCACAAACTATCGCTTCTCTGACGAAGAAATAGTCAGCAATTGCCTTCCTGCCAAAAATTCTGTAAACAGATATTTATCGTCACGCATAGCGAGAACTGTTTATGTCTTCTCCCGGATTAATTTTGTGGTCTGACTCAGGATTTCATAGTCCTTATGCTATGTCAGTGTATGTTTGTTTACAGGAGAAAGGGCTGCGTTTTAGCGTAAATACGCTGGATCTGGAACAGAACCAGCATACCCGCCCGGAGCTGTCTTCGCTGTTGCTGACAGGGCGCGTCCCTTGTCTGCAACATGATGGGTTTACACTGTCTGAATCTTCAGCTATCGCTGAGTACCTCGACGAGACATTCCCTGCACCAGACTATCCACGAGTTTATCCGTCTAATCATCAGCAAAAAGCGATGGCCAGACAGGTCCAGGCCTGGTTACGCAGTGATTTTCTGGCATTACGTACGGAGCGCCCAACCGATGTTATTTTTTCCGGAAGAAAATACCCGCCGTTGTCGGCTGCGGGGGAACGTGATGTAAAAAAACTGATCTGTGGTGCTTCTCAACTGATAGGGCAACATTCTTCGTTGTTTGGTCAATGGTCAGTGGCTGACTGTGATTTAGCCGTGATGCTTAACCGACTGGCAAAGCATGGTGATCCTTTGCCGGAAAGACTTCAGGAGTATGCAGCATTTCAGTGGCAACGAGCATCGATACAGTTGTGGGTGAATGAAGCGGTAAAGCTAAATAACAAATAAACCGGCGATGGGCAGAGTGATATTTAACATTAACTTTACGTCCATTGTAATAATTGTCTGATAATATTAGATACTGTGAGTATCTGCGAGATAAAAGGGTTACGGATGGTGGAGCTAATTCCTGAAGACGGTATTGAGTGGGTTGATATCGTAAGTGAAGATGATGAAGTCGTCAAAACAGCCAGTCGCGCGCAAATGCGTGCAGAGTGTCTCCGTCATCGGGCAACCTATATCGTGGTGCATGATGGAATGGGGCGAATTCTGGTTCAGCGTCGTACAGAGATTAAGGATTTTATGCCGGGGAAGCTGGACGCAACTGCGGGTGGCGTAGTTCAGTCAGGTGAAGATTTGCTGATTTCTGCACGGCGTGAAGCTGAGGAAGAACTTGGCATTGCTGATGTGCCTTTTGCTGAACACGGAAAATTCTACTTTGAGGATCAGCACTGTCGTGTCTGGGGGGCATTATTCAGTTGTGTGTGTCACGGCCCCTTTGCAATGCAGGAAAGCGAAGTCGCAGAAATCTTCTGGATGACACCGGAAGAAATTACTGTACGTTGTGATGAGTTTACCGACGACTCGCTTAAAGCGTTATCTTTATGGATGAGTCGTAACAGTGAAGCCCGTCGCGCATCTAACGAAATTCAGTCCTGATTCACAGATCGAAGGCCATAAAGTCAACAGGCGGGCAATATGCCCGCCTGTTTCGTTGCTGGTTGAAACCCTATTATTAATGCGTTTCGGCCTGTTTTGACTGGATGGCAGTCAGCGCGATGGTATAGACAATGTCATCCACTAAGGCACCACGCGACAGGTCATTCACTGGTTTACGCATTCCCTGCAACATCGGTCCGATAGAGATCAGATTCGCCGAGCGCTGAACTGCCTTATAGGTAGTATTTCCGGTATTCAAATCCGGGAAGATAAACACAGTCGCACGACCGGCAACCACTGAATCAGGGGCTTTAGATTTCGCCACATCTTCCATTATCGCCGCATCGTACTGTAAGGGGCCGTCGATGATTAAGTCCGGGCGTTTCTCTTTGGCCAGGCGAGTGGCCTCCCTGACCTTTTCAACATCACTGCCTGCGCCTGAATTTCCGGTGGAATACGAGATCATTGCCACTCTAGGCTCTATGCCAAAGGCAGTGGCTGAGTCTGCAGACTGAATCGCAATTTCGGCCAGTTGTTCGGCAGTAGGGTCCGGGTTAATGGCACAATCGCCGTACACCAGCACCTGCTCCGGCAGCAGCATAAAGAACACGGAGGAGACCAGTGAACTGTTAGGTGCAGTCTTAATCAGTTGCAGAGGGGGACGAATGGTGTTTGCGGTGGTATGAACTGCCCCGGAAACCAGACCGTCCACTTCGTTTTTCTCCAGCATCAGTGTTCCGAGAACGACATTATCTTCCAACTGTTCTCTGGCGACAATTTCTGTCATCCCCTTACTCTTACGCAGCTCAACCAGCCTGGCCACATAATCTTCACGTACCTTCAGGGGATCGATCACCTCGATCCCTTTGCCAAGGGTGACACCCTGGGTGGCCGCTACCCGATGAATTTCATCCGGAGAGCCCAACAGGATACAGGTGGCTATCCCACGTGCTGCACAGATGGCAGCTGCTTTGACGGTTCTAGGCTCATCCCCTTCCGGCAGTACAATGCGTTTAGCTGCCTGACGGGCCAGTTCTGTCAACTGATAACGGAAGGCCGGAGGTGATAGCAGACGGTTACCGACAGAGGCACCACTGAGTGAGTCCACCCAGTCCGTATCGATATAACTTGCTACATACTCCTGAATTTTTTCAATTCGCTGAGTATCATCGATCGGAACTTCCAGATTAAAGCTCTGCAAATTAAGCGAGGTTTGCCAGGTGTTAGTATTCACGGTAAAGACGGGCAGTCCGGTTTGTAGTGCCCGGGAGCAAAGAGCCTGGATCGGTGGATCGATTTCATAGCCGCCGGTCAGTAAAATAGCCCCAATTTCTACACCGTTCATGGCTGCAAGGCAGGCCGAAACAAGCACATCTGGCCGGTCTGCCGATGTCACCAGCAGAGAACCCGGGCGAAATAACTCCAGCATATGTGGCAGGCTGCGGGCACAGAAGGTGACTGACTGAATACGCCGGGTGTGAATATCACCTTCGTTAACCACTCTGGCGTTCAGATGACGACACATATCAATGGCCCGGGTAGCTATCAGGTCAAAACTCCAGGGAATACATCCGAGCACCGGTAACGGACTGCTTTCACGAAGTTTGGTGGTATCCAGATTGGCAATACTCGCTTCGGTGGAATCTTCAAAAATTTCAGAAAGGTCAGGGCGGGTCCGGCCTTGATCATCGACCGGAGCATTAAGCTTATTAATGATGATACCTGAAATGTTTTTATTTTTCTTTCCACCGAAACTGCTCTGAATAATTTCGAGACGTTCTCTGAACTGGGCGGCGGTATCGTTGCCGGGGGACATCACAAAGATGATTTCGGCATTCAGAGTTCGGGCAATTTCATAGTTCAGAGTATTAGCGAATTCATGCTTACGGGTAGGGACGAGACCTTCGACTAATACCACCTCAGCATCACGGGCGTTCTCGTGATAACGGGCAATAATCTCTTCCATTAATACATCCTGCTGATTAGAGCCCAGCAGATTTTCGACATATGACATACGGAGGGGTTCTGCAGCAGGAATCACAGAATTATGACGAATAATAGCCGTGGTGTGATCATCTGCATCGTTGTTGGAACGAGGCTGCGCAATAGGTTTAAAGATACTCAGGCGCATCCCTTTTCGTTCCATAGCACGGATAACACCGAGACTGACGCTGGTCAGACCGACACTGGTGCCGGTAGGAATTAGCATAATTGTGCGGGACACAATCGACCTCTCTTTTTTGTTCGTTCCTAAAACAACACCGTCAGACTTAGCTGACGGTGGGGGGATAAATCAGGCTGTCAGTCTTGCCGCATCCCGGGCAATGACGAGTTCTTCATTAGTTGGGATAACCAGTACCGGGCGGGTTCCGGGTTGATTGATAAAGCCGGATTCGCCGAAACGTGCCGCCAGGTTGCTGTCATCATCCACTGCCATGTTCAGTAAGGCCAGTTTATTCAATGTCAGTTCCCGAACTTTGGCTGCATTTTCACCAATTCCGCCGGTGAACACGACAGCATCCAACCGGCCGTCCATCAGGCATGTATAGGCACCAATATATTTTGCCAGACGATGACAGAAGACGTCCATGGCACGCCGGGCATTTTCCAGAGTCAGGTAATTATCTTCCAGATAACGACAATCGCTGGTGGTTTCGGTCAGACCCAGAAGACCCGACTCTTTGGTCAGCATGTGGTTGATCTGTTCTGTGTTCATCCCCAGATTATCGTGCAGGAAGAAAATGATCGCCGGATCAATATCACCACAGCGGGTACCCATCACCAGGCCCTCCAGCGGGGTCAGCCCCATTGAGGTATCAACAGACTGACCATCGCGGATGGCTGTGACCGATCCACCATTACCAAGATGACAGGTGATAACGTTGAGTGTTTCCACCGGTTTTTCCAGCATCCGGGCCGCTTCACGCGATACGTAATAATGGCTGGTACCATGAGCGCCATAACGGCGAATGCCATGCTGTTTGTAGAGTTTATACGGGAGAGCGTAAAGATAAGACTCTTCAGGCATTGTCTGGTGGAAAGCGGTATCAAATACCGCTACATTTTTACCGGAAAGATGTGGAAAGTTTTTCAGCGCTTCTCTGATGCCTATAAGATGAGCCGGATTATGTAACGGAGCAAAATTAGAAGACTTGCGGATTTTCTCAATGACCTGGTCATTGATAACCACCGATTCTGTCAGGCTCTCACCGCCGTGGACGACCCGATGCCCGATAGCTACAATTTTATCTGAAAGTTCAGGTTGATGGTGCAGGATAGTGTGGACAATAAAATCGAGGGCTTCACTATGGGCAGCAC
Organism: Tatumella sp. UBA2305; assembly: GCF_002345795.1. NCBI lineage: Bacteria > Pseudomonadati > Pseudomonadota > Gammaproteobacteria > Enterobacterales > Erwiniaceae > Tatumella > Tatumella sp. UBA2305. The sequence continues at coordinate 88,414 of NZ_DDVT01000003.1, read as the reverse complement.
CAGCCCCCAGTGTGGCTTCCTGTTTATTGCCATCATGTTTCCACTTTATCCTGGCTTCCGGCAAATTGAAGCATTCAGCCAGTCCTGAAAGGTATTCATCCCCGCTTTCAGGGTCTATGATGGCAAACTTCAAAGAAGAACTGCCGCAGTTAAGAACCAGGACTAACTTACTCGACATGGAAGCACCTATTTGTTTAAAGTGGCGATTAACAGCGCCATCAGACGTTAATGTAACCCATGAATGCAGACAGGTTTAGAATAAATACCCGGGCAGGGCAATATATTGTCCATACTCAAAAAAATCAGTTATTTCTGCACTTTTTTTTGAGTGTGTGACGATAAGTTGCCGTCTCCGGAGCCACACATTTTGGCTGAATCAGCGACTGCTCAACAGCCAACGGGTAGTTACAGCGAGCATAAATTTACCCTGGTTGATGGTCGGATTTCAAAATTTTTTGATATTTTATTGATATAATTGAGGTGCCGTGATGAGTAATTCAGGCAATGTAAGCTGGTTTGGCGTATTGCAACGCGGGCAACACTATATGAAAACCTGGCCTGATGATAAACGTCTGAGCCCGGTGTTTCCTGAGCACCGTGTCGGTAAGGCGATACGTTTTGCTGTACGTTTTATGCCACCGCTGGCTGTCTTTACCCTCTGCTGGCAGATTGCCCTGCATGCGCAATTGGGACCGGCAGTAGCCAGTGCCTTATTTGCCTGCAGTCTGCCATTACAGGGGCTGTGGTGGATGGGTAAACGTTCAATGAAACCACTGCCACCGTCATTGTTGAACTGGTATCACGCCTTGCGGGAAAAACTCGCCGAGGCAGGCCAGACCACAGCCATGCCGGAGGGGACGCCGACCTACCAGTCTTTGGCGGATATTCTGAAACGGGCATTTCGTCAGCTGGATAAAACGTTTCTTGATGATCTGTGACAGGACGCGGTAGCGCCTGTAGTATGGCCGTAAACGGACGAACGCCACCCAATCTACGGCTAAATGATGTGTATTAAGAGTAGCGACTTCGATACGGCCCGGGCAAAACAATGTTTAAAACCTTTTTGTTTGATTTAGATGGTACTTTGGTGGACTCATTACCGGCAGTCGAGCTTGCCTGGACAGAGTGGGGGCACAGACATCAGATTGATGCTCAGCAGATCCTCAGCTTTATCCATGGTAAGCAGGCGATTACCTCATTGCGTCATTTTCTGGCGGGTAAAGCTGACTCTCTGATCCGCGAGGAGTTTGCCTGGCTTGAACATCGCGAAGCGACACAAACCGAGGGGATTGTCCCACTCCCAGGGGCTACGCTGTTGCTTGAATCGTTAAACCGTCAGCAGATCCCGTGGGCCATTGTCACTTCCGGGAGTTATCCTGTCGCGTTTGCCCGTTATCAGTGTCTTGGGTTGCCGATGCCGGAAGTTTTTATCACGGCTGAACAAATTGCCAGGGGTAAACCAGAGCCCGACCCCTATCTGACAGGTGCACAACAAATGGGATGTAGCCCACAACAATGTGTGGTGGTTGAAGATGCCAGCGCCGGGGTGATTTCAGGCCTGACGGCAGGTTGTGCGGTAGTAGCAGTGAATGCTCCTCAGGAAACGCCCGGCATTGAAAACTGCCTGCTGCGTCTGACTTCGCTAGAGCAATTATCTGTGCACCTTCAGGAAGATAACAGCTTCCGGCTCAGTAAAATGCCCTGAACTACTGTGATTAATGCCCGCGACGGAGTAACGCGGGCATTCACTGCGGCAAAATATTAGTGATAATGTTCTGAAATTTTATCCAGTGTTGTGGTGCAGCTTGCACAAAATACTTCCATAAAATCATTTACTTCTGGCATCTCATTTCTGAGCTCAGTAATTCGACTCTCCAGGCCTTCTTTTACATGCTGAAATTCATCGTTATGGAAGCGCAGTTCATTTAATGCCTTGATGTATGCCGATAAAATATCAGCGGCTTTGACGATAGCTTTATAGCGCGGATCGACATTTTTCTGAATGATCAATCCTGAGAAGCTTTCCCGTAAATCCTCGGGCAGAGTCTCGATGCATTCCTGCTCTGCCAGGGTTTCCAGTCTCTTAAACGCTTCAGTGAATTGTGGATTGTGGTACTTGGTTTTGGAGTTAATATCCTGCAACTTGGTTTCAGAGACTTCATGGTACAAGGCGATCACCGCAGCCCTGTCTGGATCCAGGGTGTTACCATAACGCTTATTACCAATGACGGTCAGTAAATGGGCGATGACGGCGACCTGATGGCTATGTTCTGCGACATTTTCTTTCTGAAAACAATGCATTAATGCCCAACGTTTGATTAACGGCATCCGGGTGATCCATGCCATAAATGTACTTTGTAGTTTCATTATCAGGTTCCTTAAGCGCCGGTATCTGTTGACATTGGCGTCAATAATAGCAGGAGTTAGTGGCTGCAGGACGGCAAAACAACAGGGTAAAGCAGGTGAGGGTCATGGAAAAGCAGAGAGCCGGCCCCGAAGGGCCGGACGGCAGAGCAGAGCCTACTGGCGATAATGTTCCAGGAAACGGCCAAATTTTCCGATAGCCATTTCCAGATCATCAACCCTTGGCAGAGTGACTATCCGCACATGGTCAGGCCAGGGCCAGTTAAAGGCAGTACCTTGTACCAGCAAAACTTTTTCCTGGAGCAGGAAATCCAGAACCATTTTCTGATCGTCATGGAGGTTGAACTTTTTAGGATCGATACGCGGGAACATATACAACGCCCCCTGTGGTTTCACACAACTGACCCCCGGAATATCATTAATCAGTTCCCATGCCCGGTTCCTCTGTTGGTACAAGCGACCTTCCGGGACAATGAATTCGCTAATGCTCTGGTAACCCCCCAATGCTGTCTGGATAGCATGCTGTGCCGGAACGTTGGCACACAGTCGCATCGAGGCCAGCATTTCCAGCCCTTCAATATAGCCTTTGGCATGCTTTTTGGGGCCGTTAAGTACCATCCATCCCTGACGGAATCCGGCAACCCGGTAGGTTTTAGATAACCCGTTAAATGTCACCGTCAGTAAATCCGGGGCAAGTGCCGCGATGGAGTGATGCTGAGCCTCATCGTAAAGAATTTTATCGTAAATCTCGTCAGCAAAAATAATCAGGTTATGTTCGCGGGCGATAGCCACAATTTCCAGCAACAACTCTTTGCTGTAAACGGCTCCGGTCGGATTATTAGGGTTAATAATTACTATCCCACGGGTGCGGGGGGTAATTTTGGCCCGGATATCTTCAAGATCAGGAAACCAGCCGGCAGACTCGTCGCACAGATAATGAACGGCTTTACCACTGGATAATGAAACAGAGGCTGTCCACAGTGGATAATCCGGAGCCGGAACCAGCATTTCATCACCAGTGTTCAGCAACGCCTGCATAGATTGCAGAATTAATTCTGAGACTCCATTACCGATATAAATATCTTCTACCGTCACATCGCGCATTCCACGTTTTTGGTAGTGCTGCATAATGGCTTTACGGGCGGAATAGAGCCCTTTTGAATCACAGTAACCCTGAGACGTTGGCAGATGTTTAATCACATCAACCAAAATTTCGTCCGGTGCTTCAAATCCGAACGGTGCGGGATTTCCGATGTTGAGTTTGAGAACTTTGTTACCTTCTTCTTCAAGGCGCTTCGCCTCTTTCAGAACCGGACCCCGGATATCGTAACAGACGTTATCAAGTTTCGCGGATTTTTCAATTTTCTGTGTCATTACAATCGCCTTGGATGGCAGAGTCCATTTGTCTGCTCTGTGAGTCATCCCTATAAATGTACTCCTCTGATCCGGCTAAAAGAAGGGTAAAGATGTGTTTTGGCGAGTTGTTCAGCTTATCAGTTATTTTAATGTTATTATGTAATATGAATCATTAATTTTTTAGATTGAATGACTGCGTTATGTAGTAAAAGTAGTTTTTTGTTCTGTGGTTTTTTTTTGTGTATCTGCTTGATATTGACTAAATATCTGACAATTCTATTTCCGGGAGAAAAATAGAATTTGGCATATACAGGTTAATGTTAATTGATTATTTTTCTTTGTAATCGCTTTCATTTTTATTGTAAAGATTAGAAAATCAACAAACTGCATTTCGAATTAATAGTTAATTAAGATAATTCTGCTAAATTCTAATAAATACCGACGTTTTATTTATCATTAAGCTGGAAAATTACATATTAAAACATAGGGATAGTTTATTTCTTAGGAGGGTGGGACTTTAAAGGAAAGTCCGACGGTAAAAGAATGGGGAATCAGAGTCTCTGAATATGAACCAGGTCAAAAATTATGTATTTTTATATAAAAACAATTCCAATTTACGGTTAAAAATGATTAAGTATTATTAATAAAATTAATGCGATTGAAATCTGCAATGAATTTTACGCGCTGCCTTTTAATCAGGCAGAAGTCATCTAAAATTATTGAAGCAGCATTCCGGAGGTAATGCAGTAGCAACCAGGTGAAGTATCGAAGCTAATTGCCTGTATTAACTCGAGATTTCTGGGTCTCTTAGGGGGTTGATTTGACTGGCCTGATTGCCGTCTATCCCTGACCTGAAGATCTCCGGGTTCTGTTTAGTTCCTGTCAACAGACGGGTTAAGAAGTAACACCAGGGCAGTAAGTAATAAAAACTCATAAGTGACTATAAAATATGACAAATACTAATCCTCCAATTATGAATCTGGACCTCGACCTGTTAAGGACATTTGTGGCAGTAGCTGACCTGAATACATTCGCTGCAGCAGCAGCGGCAGTTTGCCGGACGCAATCTGCAGTGAGTCAGCAAATGCAGAGGCTTGAGCAACTGGTTGGCAAAGAACTGTTTGCCAGACACGGCCGTAATAAGTTATTGACCGAACATGGAATTCAGTTACTGGGTTACGCCCGCAAGATATTACGTTTTAATGACGAAGCTTGTGCATCTCTTTTGTACAGCAATGTTCAGGGTGTACTAACCATAGGCGTTACCGAAGACACTGCTGAAACGTTGTTGCCTTATGTCCTTAATCGTATTACTGCTTTGTATCCGAAACTGACGATTGATATTCGTATCAATCCTTCGGCAACGGTTTTCACGCTGCTGGAAAATAAAGAGGTTGATATTGTGCTCGCTACGGCAGGCCATGAAGGTGTCGTCAGCCAGGTATTACGTACATCGCCGACATTATGGTTCTGTGCCGCAGATTATGCTTTTCGCCATGGCGAAGCATTGCCTCTGGTTTTACAGGATGAGCCGAATCCTTACCGTGAAATAGCGATTGACAGTCTGAACCGAAATGGCACGTTGTGGCGAATTTCTTATGTGGCTACCTCGTTGTCTGCAGTGAAAGTCGCCGTAAAATCAGGGTTGGGGGCGACTGCACGTCCTGCAGAAATGATTGGCCCGGAAGTTCGGGTTTTGGGGAATGCCGAAGGGCTGCCTGCGTTACCCGATACTCAGTATTTACTGTGTCGTCTGGAGAACAGCGATAACGAGCTACTGCGGTCAATTTTTACCGTGTTACAACCGCTGGCTGATCCTTCACATCCGCTGTCTACACATGATGAATATTGTGGTGACGATGAAGAGGATATTGCTGAGCTTAATGTCAAAGATCTTGCTGGCGAATAGCACATAATCTTCATTCCGGGGTTGACCCCGGCCCAAAAATACCCGTCTGCAGTGCAATCGCTGGCGGGTGTTTTATCTTCGGAATTTTCTCCTCTGCTGCGAAAAAAAACGGCATATGGTTGTTTTTTGCTCACTCCCGCCACAAGCCTGTTCTCGATCAAAAAAATAATCTGTGTTCTGGAAGGAAAATTATCAAAGACCTGCCAGACTATAAGGACTTAGTGTGTGATTTGAACAGGTTGTCAGTTATGCAACCTTAACTGAAGCGATTTAGCTGGACGTAGGCGCACTACTTGTTAATAATATGTTTTGTTTGTGAATTAGTCTTTAACCATAATTGTCAAGGTTGACAAAAGGTTACTAAAAGGGGTAAAAAAACCATAAAAATGCTGTGGATACGAAGCGACAGCACTCTTTATAACGTTAATACCCTTCCCTTGAATTGTTGTGGTGATGGACGGTTGCTGTTTGAGAAGTCTCTGAGCCACGTTTGATGAGTAAGCATGAGTATGTCAACAACCATTGAAGTAATTGCACATCATTGGGCTTTCGTTGTATTTGTCGTCATTGCCTTCGGACTCTGTGCCTTCATGTTAACCGGTGGCTGGTTACTCGGTGGCAGGGCCAAAGCCCGATACAAAAATACTCCTTTCGAATCGGGTATCGACGCGGTCGGTAATACTCAGTTGCGCTTGTCTGCAAAATTTTATCTGGTGGCGATGTTCTTCGTCATTTTCGATGTTGAAGCCCTGTTTCTTTACGCCTGGTCTACGTCGGTGCGTGAAAGTGGCTGGGTCGGCTTTGCAGAAGCGACAATTTTTATTTTGGTATTACTGGCAGGTCTGGTTTATCTGGCGCGAATTGGTGCGCTGGACTGGGCGCCTGCCCGGCATCGTGTTCCTGTCACTACTGACGCTGGACGCAGTGATATTCCCTCTCAAAAGCAGTAACAGCGAGGCATTAAAATGGACTATACGCTGACCCGCATAGACCCCGAAGGTAATGGCGACAATGATCGTTACCCTTTGCAGAAACAAGAAATTGTTAGCGATCCCCTTGAGCAGCATGTCCATCGCAGTGTGTACATGGGCAAACTCGAACACGCATTACATGACATGGTTAACTGGGGCAGAAAAAACTCGCTCTGGCCTTATAACTTCGGTCTTTCCTGCTGTTATGTCGAAATGACAACCTCTTTTACTGCAGTGCATGATGTGGCGCGCTTTGGCGCGGAGGTTATGCGTGCGTCTCCCCGTCAGGCTGATTTTATGGTGATAGCCGGCACACCGTTTACCAAAATGGCCCCTGTTATTCAGCGTTTATATGATCAGATGCTGGAACCTAAATGGGTTATTTCGATGGGGGCCTGTGCTAACTCCGGCGGAATGTACGATATCTACTCGGTAGTGCAGGGCGTGGATAAATTCCTGCCGGTTGATGTTTACATCCCGGGTTGTCCGCCCCGTCCGGAGGCTTACATGCAGGCATTGTTGCTGTTGCAGGAGTCTATTGGTAAAGAACGTCGTCCTCTTTCCTGGGTCGTCGGCGATCAGGGGGTATATCGGGCCAATATGCCATCGGAGCGTGAACGCAAACGCGGTGAACGTATTGCCGTGACAAACCTGCGCAGCCCGGATGAAATTTAAGCCGATAATTTAGGGATGCTATTTACCGCGCGTTGGCAGAAGTGAACCCGCCGGATTTCATCCTGATGTCATCTTATAAGTGCCTGAGTACGGGCCGAAATGGTGAATATCGTATGACTGATTTGAACACGCAAGACGCCGTTCTGCCGGCATGGCAAACAAAGGATCATCTGAATGATCCTGTTGTTGGTGAATTGCGTAATCGTTTTGGCCCAGAGGCCTTTACTGTTCAGCCCACCCGTACCGGAATACCGGTAGTCTGGGTACCGCGTGAACTATTACCGGAAGTAATTACCTTTTTACGTAAGCTGCCTAAACCTTATGTCATGTTGTATGACCTGCATGGTGTCGATGAACGGTTACGTACTCATCGTCAGGGCTTGCCGGCGGCTGACTTTTCTGTGTTCTACCATCTGTTATCCGTAGAACGTAACCGCGACATCATGATAAAAGTCGCGCTGTCAGAAAACGATCTGAATTTACCCACAGTCACTACTATTTTCCCGAATGCTAACTGGTATGAACGTGAAACCTGGGAAATGTTTGGCATTACCTTCCGTGGTCACCCGCATCTGACCCGTATCATGATGCCAGACACCTGGACTGGTCACCCGCTGCGTAAAGACTATCCGGCCCGCGCGACAGAATTTGATCCGTTCTCACTGACTAAAGCCAAAGAAGATCTGGAGATGGAGGCGTTGACCTTTAATCCGGAAGCCTGGGGCATGAAACGTGGTACCGCGAACGAAGATTTTATGTTCCTGAACCTGGGGCCTAACCACCCGTCTGCCCATGGTGCTTTCCGCATTATTCTGCAACTCGATGGTGAAGAGATTGTCGACTGTGTTCCGGATATCGGTTACCACCACCGTGGCGCCGAGAAAATGGGTGAGCGTCAGTCCTGGCATAGTTATATTCCCTACACCGATCGTATTGAATACCTCGGTGGTTGTGTGAATGAAATGCCCTACGTGCTGGCGGTAGAAAAACTGGCAGGGATCACGGTGCCGGATCGCGTCAATGTGATTCGTGTGATGTTGTCTGAGTTATTCCGTATTAACAGCCACCTGTTATATATCTCCACTTTTATTCAGGATGTCGGGGCAATGACTCCGGTGTTCTTTGCGTTTACTGATCGCCAGAAAATTTATGATGTGGTTGAAGCTATCACCGGTTTCCGTATGCATCCGGCCTGGTTCCGTATCGGCGGTGTGGCGCACGATTTACCGAAAGGTTGGGAACGCCTGCTACGCGATTTCCTCGACTGGATGCCAAAACGTCTGAAAGAGTATGACAAAGCGGCATTACGTAATACGGTTCTGATTGGGCGTTCCAAAGGCGTAGCTGCTTATAACCAAAAAGAAGCGCTGGAGTGGGGCACTACCGGGGCTGCATTACGGGCCACCGGGCTGGATTTCGATGTCCGTAAGTGGCGGCCATACTCAGGCTATGAAAACTTCGATTTCGAGGTCCCTGTCGGCGATGGCGTCAGCGATGCATACAGCCGTGTCATGCTGAAGATGGAAGAGATGTGGCAGTCACTCCGTATTCTTGAACAGTGTCTGAATAATATGCCAGCCGGAGCATTTAAGGCCGATCATCCGCTGACTACTCCGCCGCCGAAAGAACGTACCCTGCAGCATATCGAAACTCTGATCACTCACTTCCTGCAGGTTTCCTGGGGACCGGTGATGCCGGCTAATGAATCGTTCCAGATGATTGAAGCCACCAAGGGGATTAACAGCTACTACCTGACCAGTGATGGCAGCACGATGAGCTACCGGACCCGGGTCAGAACCCCGAGCTTCCCGCACTTGCAGCAAATACCGTCGGTGATTCGTGGCAGCCTGGTTTCAGACCTGATTGTCTATCTCGGCAGTATTGATTTTGTTATGTCTGACGTGGACCGCTAATGATGAATGACCAGAAAATAGCCGTTAAAACGATTGACCCTGCAGAAACTTTTGTGCTGAACGCAGAAGAGTACCAGGCAATTGAACACGAAAAGCATCATTACGAAGATGCCCGTGCAGCGTCGATAGAAGCATTAAAAATTGTTCAGAAACATCGTGGCTGGGTGCCAGACGGTGCAATAGAAGCGATTGCTGATGTGTTGGGTATCCCTGCCAGTGATGTGGAAGGCGTCGCGACCTTTTACAGTCAGATCTATCGTAAACCGGTGGGACGGCACGTTATTCGCTACTGCGACAGTGTGGTCTGCCACATTACCGGTTATCAGGGGATTCAGGCAGCGTTAGAACAGGCGTTAAATATTAAGCCAGGCCAGACGACGGCTGATGGCCGCTTCACTCTGCTGCCGACCTGTTGCCTGGGCAACTGCGACAAAGGGCCGACGATGATGGTCAACGAGCAGACGCATGTCCATCTGACCCCGGAATCGATTGCCACTTTACTGGAGCAGTATCAATGACCGTTAAGACTATCATTCGTACTGCGGAAACCCATCCTCTCACCTGGCGTATGCGTGATGATCAGCAGCCGGTGTTTCTGGAGGAGTACCGCAGTAAAAACGGCTATGCCGGTGCTATTAAAGCGCTGCAGTCGATGGCGCCCGATGAAATTGTGGCGCAAATAAAAGATTCCGGGCTGAAAGGGCGTGGTGGTGCGGGTTTCTCCACCGGTCTTAAGTGGAGCCTGATGCCAAAAGATGAATCCATGAACATCCGCTACCTGCTGTGTAACGCCGATGAGATGGAACCTGGCACTTATAAAGACCGACTGCTGATGGAACAGATGCCGCATCAGCTGGTGGAAGGGATGTTAATTGCGGCATTCGCTCTGAAAGCTTATCGCGGATATATCTTCCTGCGTGGTGAGTATATTGAAGCTGCCGCTAACCTGCGGCAGGCGATTGAAGAAGCGACAGCGGCCGGACTGCTGGGGAAAAATATCCTCGGGTCCGGTTTTGATTTTGAGCTGATGGTGCATACCGGGGCAGGACGTTATATCTGTGGCGAAGAAACGGCACTGATTAACTCGCTGGAAGGCCGCCGTGCTAACCCTCGCTCTAAGCCGCCATTCCCTGCATCAGCGGGTGCCTGGGGCAAGCCTACCTGTGTAAATAATGTTGAGACTCTGTCGAATGTGCCAGCCATCATCGCCAATGGGGTGGAATGGTACAAAGGGATTTCCGGAAGTGAGGACGCGGGCACCAAGATGATGGGCTTTTCCGGAAGGGTGAAAAACCCCGGTGTCTGGGAATTACCGTTCGGGATCACTGCCCGCGAAATTCTGGAGGATTATGCGGGGGGAATGCGCGATGGGCTGAAATTTAAAGCCTGGCAGCCAGGCGGGGCGGGTACCGATTTTCTGACCGAAAGCCACCTCGATTTGCCGATGGAATTTGCCAGTATTGGTAAGGCCGGGAGCCGCCTGGGAACCGCGCTGGCGATGGCTGTCGACCATGAGATCAATATGGTGTCACTGGTGCGTAATCTTGAAGAGTTCTTCGCCCGTGAATCCTGTGGCTGGTGTACCCCGTGCCGCGATGGTTTGCCCTGGAGCGTGAAGATTCTTCGAGCTCTGGAGCAGGGTAAAGGCCAGCCGGGTGATATTGAAACATTACAGCAATTATGTCGTCAGCTGGGGCCGGGCAAAACATTTTGTGCTCATGCTCCCGGCGCCGTGGAGCCTTTGCAGAGTGCGATAAAATATTTCCGCGACGAGTTTGAAGCGGGTATTGCACCTCAGGTATTCGGCAATCTTAACCAGATTGCGGGCATCCAGCCTAACCTGCTGAAATCACGCTGGTAGCGGGTGTCAGCTTTCGCCTGCACTGTGTGCGAAAGCGGCCCTGAAACCACGAAAATTATAAGTATTTTGTTTAACGCTCGTGCCGGCACGAGCCTTACGGAAGCATGTTCACTATGGCTACTATTCATGTAGACGGTAAAGAATATGAAGTAAACGGGGCTGACAATCTGTTGCAGGCTTGTCTTTCTCTCGGGCTGGATATTCCTTATTTCTGCTGGCATCCGGCGCTCGGGAGCGTGGGTGCCTGCCGCCAGTGTGCGGTAAAGCAATATCAGAATGCCGAAGATACCCGTGGACGTCTGGTGATGTCCTGTATGACTCCGGCTTCTGACGGTACCTTCATTTCTGTTGAAGATGCCGAAGCGAAGGAATTCCGCGAAAGTGTGGTGGAATGGCTGATGACCAACCACCCGCATGACTGTCCTGTCTGCGAAGAGGGAGGTAACTGCCACCTTCAGGATATGACCGTAATGACGGGCCACAGTTTCCGCCGTTATCGGTTTACCAAACGTACCCACCAGAATCAGGATCTCGGTCCTTTTATTTCCCATGAAATGAACCGCTGTATCGCCTGTTACCGCTGTGTCCGTTATTACAAGGACTATGCCGGAGGAACTGATCTTGGGGTTTATGGCGCGCATGATAACGTTTACTTCGGGCGGCCGGAAGATGGCACGTTGGAAAGCGAATTTTCAGGCAACCTGGTCGAAGTTTGCCCAACCGGAGTGTTCACCGATAAAACTCATTCTGAACGTTATAACCGTAAATGGGACATGCAGTTTGCTCCCAGCATCTGCCAGCAGTGCAGCATTGGTTGTAACATTAGTCCCGGCGAGCGGTATGGTGAACTCCGTCGTATAGAAAACCGCTTCAACGGCAGCGTGAACCATTACTTTTTATGTGACCGTGGCCGGTTTGGTTATGGTTATGTCAACCGTGAAGACAGACCGCGCCGTTCCAGACAATTACGTGGTTCCGACTGGGTTTCCCTGAGTGCAGAGCAGATTGTTAATGCAGCGGCTGATGTCATGCGTCAGGGGAAAAAAGTGGTGGGTATTGGCTCCGGACGCGCCAGTATTGAAAGCAACTTCGCCCTGAAACAATTGGTCGGTGCAGATAACTTCTCTACCGGGATGGCCAGTCATGAACATAACAATGTCATGCGTATTCTGGAAGTGCTGCGTAATGGTGGCGTTTATACCCCATCTCTGCGTGAGATTGAATCATACGATGCGGTGTTAGTCCTGGGGGAAGATCTGACTCAGGTAGGGGCGCGTGTTGCTTTATCGGTCCGTCAGGCAGTGAAGGGCAAAGCCCGGGAACTGGCGGCAGCCCAGAAAGTTGCCGACTGGCAGATTGCCGCGATTCTTAACATCGGACAGCACGCTAAGCACCCATTATTTGTGACGCACGTCGCTGAAACCCGGTTAGATGATATTGCTGCATGGAGCTATCGCGCCACCGTCGAAGAGCAGGCGCGTCTGGGTTTTGCCATTGCGCATGCCATTGACGGGGATGCTCCGGCCGCCGGAGAGTTTGAGCATTCACTGAAAGGTAAACTGGATGTGGTCGTCCAGGCACTGAGTGGCGCCAAAAAGCCACTGATCATCTCCGGATCCCACTCCGGCAGTCAGGCGATGATTGAAGCAGCAGCCAACGTTGCCAGGGCACTGAAAAATAAAGGGTCTGATGTCGGTATTACGTTGCTGGCTCCTCAGACCAACAGTATTGGTCTGGCAATGCTGGACGGGAAGCCGCTTGAGTCTGTGCTGGATATGCTGAGCAAGGGTGAAGCGGATACCGTCGTTATTATGGAGAATGATCTATATCGTCATGCTCCTGCGGCCCTGGTCGATGCGGCACTGAATAACAGCCATCAGGTGATTGTGCTGGATCACCAGCAAACACGAACACTGGAAAAAGCCGATTACATCCTGCCTGCATCAACCTTCGCAGAGAGCGATGGTACTGTGGTAAACCATGAAGGTCGTGCACAACGGTTCTTCCAGGTATTTGATCCGGCATTTTACGATAACAGCGTACAGGTCACCGAAAGCTGGCGCTGGTTGCATTCGCTACATGCGGTGCTGGAAAGCCGGAAAGTTGACTGGTCGCAGCTCGATCATGTGATTGACACGGTTATTGAAGAATATCCTCAGTTGGCCGCGATTAAAGAGGCGGCACCGGATGCTTCGTTCCGTATACGCGGACAGAAACTGGCGCGTTCACCTCACCGTTACAGTGGCCGTACCGCCATGCGTGCCAACATCAGTGTCCATGAACCGCGTCAGCCTCAGGATAAAGACACGATGTTTGCGTTTTCGATGGAAGGTAACAACCAACCCTCGGCTCCACGGTCGCAGATTCCGTTTGCCTGGGCACCCGGCTGGAACTCACCCCAGGCGTGGAACAAATTCCAGGATGAAGTGGGTGGGCATTTACGTAATGGTGACCCGGGCATTCGGTTGATTGAACCCTCGGACAGCGGACTTAACTGGTTTACTCCTGCTGGCCAAACTTCGGATTCCGGACAGTGGCAGGTAGCACCAATGTATCGCCTGTTTGGTAGTGAAGAGTTATCTCAGCGTTCACCGGTGTTCGGTCAGCGTATGAGCGAGGCGGTGATGGTGATTAACCCTCAGGAAGGGGAAAAACTGGGGATTAATGAAGGCGCGCGGCTGGAATTACAGTGTGGTGGTGAAACCGTTAACCTGCCGGTACATTTCTCTGCGGCACTACCCGCCGGTCAGGTCGGTTTACCGCTGGGCATGCCGGGTGTTCCTTTGTTCCTGTCTGGCGCAACCATTGAAAAACTGCAGGAGGCAGCACAATGAGTTGGTTTACTCCTGAAGTCATAGCGGTTCTGATTCAGATAGTGAAAGCGATAGTGATCCTGCTGGTGGTGGTCGCCTGTGGGGCATTTATGAGCTTTGCTGAACGACGTCTGCTGGGACTGTTCCAGAACCGCTATGGGCCAAACCGGGTTGGTTGGGGCGGATCGCTGCAACTGGCCGCCGACATGATTAAAATGTTCTTTAAAGAGGACTGGGTTCCTCCTTTCACAGACCGCGCTATTTTTACTCTGGCTCCGGTGATTGCGTTTGTTGCGTTGCTGCTGGCATTTGCCATTGTTCCGGTCTCTCCGCAATGGATGGTCACTGACCTGAACATCGGGTTGCTGTTTTTCCTGATGATGGCAGGGCTGGCGGTTTATGCGGTGCTGTTTGCAGGCTGGTCGAGTAATAACAAATATTCTCTGCTGGGCGCGATGCGTGCATCGGCGCAAACCCTGAGTTATGAAGTATTCCTCGGTTTATCGCTGATGGGCGTGGTGGCACAGGCGGGGTCATTTAATATGACCGACATTATCACCAGTCAGACACACCTGTGGAATATCATTCCTCAGTTCTTTGGATTTGTGACCTTCTGTATTGCCGGAGTTGCGGTATGCCACCGTCATCCGTTTGATCAGCCGGAAGCGGAACAGGAACTGGCCGACGGTTACCACATTGAATATGCCGGGATGAAGTTTGGTCTGTTTTTTGTCGGTGAGTATGTGGCGATTACTACCGTCTCAGCGTTAATTGTTACGCTGTTTTTCGGGGGCTGGTTAGGCCCGTGGTTACCGCCATTCATCTGGTTTGCCATCAAAACCGCATTTTTTATGATGATGTTTATTCTGATCCGCGCCGCGTTACCGCGTCCGCGCTATGACCAGGTGATGTCGTTCGGCTGGAAAGTATGTTTGCCGTTGACGCTGTTGAACCTGCTGGCGACCGCCGCAGTGATTCTGTACAACGCGCAATAAGGAGTAACACCATGACATTAAAAGAGATTGTGGTGGGCTTTGCGACACAGGTGCGCAGTATCTGGATGATAGGGATGCATGCCTTTGCTAAGCGCGAAACCCAGATGTACCCGGAAGAGCCAGTTTATCTGCCGCCACGGTATCGCGGAAGGATTGTGCTGACCCGTGATCCTGACGGTCAGGAACGTTGTGTTGCCTGTAACTTGTGTGCGGTAGCCTGTCCGGTGGGCTGTATCTCGTTGCAGAAAGCGGAAATGAGCGATGGCCGCTGGTATCCGGAGTTCTTCCGGATCAACTTCTCTCGCTGTATCTTCTGCGGATTATGTGAAGAGGCTTGCCCGACTACGGCGATTCAGTTAACCCCGGATTTTGAACTGGGTGAGTACAAGCGTCAGGACCTGGTATACGAGAAAAATGATCTGCTGATTTCAGGCCCCGGGAAATATCCCGAATATAACTTCTACCGGATGGCCGGTATGGCTATTGACGGTAAAGAGAAAGGTTCCGCCGAAAACGAAGCCAAACCTATCGACGTTAAAGGCTTATTACCCTAAGGAGTCGGGAATGGAGTTCGCATTTTATTTTTGTGGGGCAATCGCGGTGTTAACCACGCTTAGGGTGATTACTCACACTAACCCGGTGCATGCCTTGCTGTATTTAATTATCTCGCTGTTGGCAGTTGCCGGGGTGTTCTTCTCACTCGGGGCTTATTTTGCGGGTGCGCTGGAAATTATCGTTTATGCCGGTGCGATTATGGTGTTGTTCGTGTTTGTTGTGATGATGCTAAATCTTGGCAAGGAACAGCAGAAACAGGAACAGGAGTGGCTGAAGCCGTCACTGTGGATTGGTCCTGGCATTATTGCATTACTGCTGCTGGTTGCCCTGGTCAAAGCCATTAGCAGCATCAACGACCAGGGAATCGATGGGACGGTAATTGATGCTAAAGCAGTCGGTATCAGTTTATTCGGACCTTATGTATTGGCGGTTGAACTGGCATCCATGTTGCTGCTGGCAGGCGTTGTGGTGGCTTATCACATTGGTCGCGAAGACCGGCGGGGGGAGGTGCTGAGTAACCGACCCGACGACACCATCAAAGCGAACAAGGAGGAAAAAATATGATACCTCTGCAACACGGGCTCATCCTTGCGGCTGTGTTATTTGTTATGGGCCTGACGTCACTGGTCCTGCGTCGTAACCTGCTGTTTATGTTGATTGGTCTGGAAATCATGATTAATGCTGCGGCACTGGCGCTGGTGGTTGCCGGAAGTTACTGGGGCCAGGCCGACGGCCAGGTCATGTATATTCTGGCGATAAGTCTGGCGGCGGCAGAAGCCAGCATCGGGCTGGCATTGCTGCTGCAATTACATCGTCGTCGTCAGACTCTGAATATTGATTCAGTGAGTGAGATGCGCGGATGAATCTTCTCTACTTAACCGTATTACTGCCATTGATTGGCTTCCTGTTACTCGCATTTTCACGTGGCCGTTGGTCCGAAAACCTTTCCGCCACGGTAGGAATGGGATCGGTGGGTCTGGCAGCCCTGGTGACTTTATATGCTGGTATTGATTTCTTTAATCACGGACGAGTGCCCTATCAGCAGGCACTTTGGACCTGGATGCAGGTCGGACAATTTAATATTCAGGTGAATCTGACGCTGGACGGGCTGTCACTGACCATGCTGTCAGTCGTAACCGGAGTGGGCTTTCTGATTCATATGTTTGCTTCCTGGTATATGCGTGGTGAAGAGGGCTACTCACGGTTTTTCGCCTATACCAACCTGTTTATCGCCAGTATGGTCGTGTTGGTACTGGCTGATAACCTGATGCTGATGTATCTCGGCTGGGAAGGAGTAGGGCTGTGCTCTTATCTGCTGATTGGTTTTTACTACACCAATCCGGACAACGGAAAAGCGGCGATGAAAGCCTTTATCATTACCCGTATCGGTGATGTGTTCCTCGCGTTTGGCCTGTTTATCCTCTATAACCAACTGGGCACACTGAACTTCCGGGAAATGGCTGAACTGGCTCCGACACAGTTTGCCGGCAACAATCATCTGCTGGAGTGGGCAACACTGATGCTGCTGGGTGGTGCCGTCGGTAAATCTGCACAGTTACCATTACAAACCTGGCTTGCTGACGCGATGGCGGGTCCTACTCCGGTCTCGGCACTGATTCACGCGGCCACCATGGTCACGGCAGGGGTGTATCTGATAGCCCGTACTCACGGTCTGTTCCTGCTGACCCCGGACATCCTGCATCTGGTCGGAATTGTGGGAGCCATTACTCTGGTACTCGCAGGGTTTGCGGCACTGGTTCAAACCGATATCAAACGTGTGCTGGCCTACTCGACGATGAGCCAGATTGGCTATATGTTCCTGGCGTTAGGTGTTCAGGCCTGGGATGCCGCTATCTTCCATTTGATGACTCATGCTTTCTTTAAGGCCTTGCTGTTCCTGTCCTCAGGTTCGGTCATTCTGGCCTGCCATCATGAACAGAACATTTTCAAAATGGGGGGATTGCGAAAAAGTATTCCGCTGGTGTATGTCTGCTTCCTGGTGGGGGGGGCCGCACTATCGGCTCTGCCGGTGATTACAGCCGGTTTCTACAGTAAAGATGAAATCCTTTACGGTGCCATGACCAGTGGTCACCAGACTCTGATGTTAGCCGGACTGGTGGGGGCGTTTCTGACCTCAATTTATACCTTCCGTATGATCTTTATTGTGTTTCATGGTGAAGAGAAAATTAAGGCCCATGCTGGCAAGGGTATCACTCATCACCTACCACTGCTGATTCTGCTGGTGCTGTCCACCTTTATTGGAGCATTGATTACACCACCGCTGACCGGAGTGTTACCGCAGAGTCTGGGGGGGGAAGCTGGTAAGGTCGGTCTGGAAATCACTTCCGGTGTCGTGGCGATTGCCGGGATTATGATTGCCGCGCTGTTGTGGCTGGGTAAACGGCAACTGGTGTCCTCGGTAGCTGCCAGTGCGCCTGGCCGCTTCCTGTCCCGTTGGTGGTTTGCTGCCTGGGGCTTCGACTGGCTATACGACCTGCTGTTCGTAAAAACTTATCGTGCCATTGCCTGGCTGCTGAAATCAGATCCGTTCAATACGCTGATTAATCTGCTGGCAGTGATTTCCCGGGCGGCCAGTAAAGGGCTGACGGTGAGCGAAAATGGTTATCTGCGCTGGTATGTTGCTTCAATGGGCATTGGTGCAGTTGTTGTGCTGGCGTTAATGCTGGTGGTTTGAGGTGAGCAGGTAGCGGCAGGGCTACAGAGTTGCCTTCGCTACCATGCTTAATAAACTTTCGCGGATGACAGTCATTCGCGGATCACTAAAAGGGAACCAAACGCCGTGTTACTACCTTGGCTAATTATAATCCCCTTCGTTGGCGGCTTTCTTTGCTGGCTGGCTGAACGCTTTGGTGTCAGAGCTCCGCGCTGGATAGCACTGCTGACTATGGGGTTAACGCTGGCACTTTCCTTGCTGCTCTGGTCGCAGGGAGGTTATTCACTAACTCAGGCTGCGGGAATACCGCAGTGGCAATCTGAATTCTCAGTGCCGTGGATCCCGGCATTTGGCATCAACTTCCATCTGGCGATTGATGGTTTGTCGTTGCTGATGGTGGTGCTGACCGGTCTGCTCGGTACGATGGCAGTACTCTGTTCCTGGAATGAAATCCAGAAATATCAGGGTTTCTTTCATCTGAACCTGATGTGGATCCTGGGCGGTGTGATTGGGGTGTTCCTGTCACTGGATATGTTCCTGTTTTTCTTCTTCTGGGAACTGATGCTGGTGCCGATGTACTTCCTGATTGCACTCTGGGGTCACAAAGCCTCTGATGGCAAGACCCGGATCTCGGCAGCGACCAAATTTTTCATCTATACCCAGGCGTCTGGTCTGGTGATGCTGATTGCTATCCTCGGGCTGGTACTGGTGCATTTCCAGGCCACCGGCGAATGGACATTCAGTTATGAAAGATTGCTGAATACTCCGATGTCACATACGGTGCAATACCTGTTAATGCTTGGCTTCTTTATCGCGTTTGCGGTGAAAATGCCGGTTGTGCCGCTGCATGGTTGGTTGCCTGATGCTCACAGTCAGGCCCCTACCGCAGGTTCGGTAGATTTGGCAGGTATCCTGCTGAAAACCGCCGCTTACGGCCTGTTGCGCTTCAGCCTGCCATTGTTCCCACAGGCGTCAGCCGAGTTTGCACCTATTGCGATGGGACTGGGGCTTTTAGGGATTTTCTACGGGGCGTGGATGGCGTTCTCACAGACTGATATTAAACGCCTGATTGCTTACAGCTCTATTTCGCATATGGGCTTTGTGATGATTGCCATTTACACCGGTAGCCAACTAGCGTTCCAGGGGGCAGTGATCCAGATGATTGCTCATGGTCTTTCATCAGCGGCACTGTTTATTTTGTGTGGCCAGCTGTACGAAAGACTGCATACCCGTGATATGCGGCTGATGGGGGGACTCTGGTCGAGGATTAAATGGCTACCGGGGCTGTCATTATTTTTTGCCGTCGCAAATTTGGGGATGCCCGGCACCGGTAACTTTGTCGGTGAATTTATGATTCTCACCGGTAGTTTCAGGGTCGTGCCTGCAGTGATTATCATCGCCACCTTTGGCCTGGTGTTTGCTTCGGTGTACTCGCTCATCATGATGCAGCGTGCCTATTACGGCGCACCTAAATCTGATTCACCGTTGCGCGGAATGAATGCCCGTGAGTTTCTGATGATTCTGGTACTGGTGGTATTACTGGTTCTTCTGGGAGTTTATCCTCAGCCGATTCTGGATACCTCAAATGCTGCAATTAGCAATATTCAGCACTGGTTTGCCGCTTCAACTTCAATAACAAGGCCTTGATTAGCCATGACAATAACTACTGAACAATTGATTGCGCTTCTCCCCCTGTTAATCACCGGATTAACAGTGGTGGTGGTGATGCTGTCTATTGCGTGGCGACGCAACCACTTCGTGAACGCTACACTGACAGTCATTGGTCTTAACCTTGCGTTGTTATCTCTGTGGTTTGTCGGCCATAACGGTGCAACGGATGTCACTTCTCTGTTACGGGTGGACGGTTACTCGGTCTTCTATTCTGCGCTGGTGATAATGGCTGGTTTGGCCACCTGTACCTTTGCTTTCCCGTGGCTGAAGTCGTTCCATGATAATACCGACGAGTTCTATCTGCTGGTGGCTATCGCGGTATTGGGCGGGATTGTACTGTCGAGCGCTGATCATCTGGCATCACTGTTTATTGGCGTTGAACTGCTGTCACTGCCGCTGTTCGGTCTGGTAGGTTACGCGTTCCGGCATAAACGTTCACTGGAAGCCGCCATTAAATATACCATTCTGTCGGCAGCAGCCTCGTCATTCCTGCTGTTCGGTATTGCACTGGTCTATGCAGGGAGTGGTGATTTAACCTTCGTAGCGCTGGGGCAGAACCTGTCCGGTGTCGGGTTGAGTTCACCGCTGATGATGGCCGGTTTTGGTATGATTATCATTGGTATTGGTTTTAAACTGTCGCTGGTGCCGTTTCATTTGTGGACCCCGGATGTATATCAGGGGGCACCTGCACCGGTCTCCGCATTTCTTGCGACCGGCAGTAAAATTGCCATCTTTGCCGTGATGATGAGACTGTTTATCGATACGCCAGTCAGTCACAGCGAAGGGGTGAGGACTGCGTTGGGAGTGATTGCATTTGCTTCTATCCTGTTCGGTAACCTGATGGCGATTGCCCAGACCAGCATCAAACGCTTGTTGGGATACTCTTCTATTGCTCATCTCGGATATCTGCTGGTGGCATTGATTGCCTCTGAATCACAGCAATTATCGCTGGAAACCACGGGAGTTTATCTGGCCGGTTACCTGTTCAGCAGCCTGGGGGCCTTTGGTGTGGTCAGCCTGATGTCTGCAGCCGGACGGGAAAATGACACTGATTCGTTGTACTCTTATCGTGGGCTATTCTGGCACCGTCCGGTGCTATCGGCAGTTATGGCGATGATGATGCTGTCACTGGCGGGGATACCTTCGACACTGGGCTTTATTGGTAAATTCTATGTACTGGCTTCTGCAGTTAACGGTAAATTATGGTGGCTGGCCGCCGCAGTGATTGCCGGTAGTGCTATTGGTCTTTACTACTATCTGCGCGTGACAGTCAGCCTGTTCCTGAGTGCACCGGGATTACATCATCGTGATACGACCAACAGTTGGGGCTATACCGCCGGTGGTATCGTCACCCTGATTTCTGCCATTCTGGTACTTTTGCTGGGGATTTTCCCACAGCCATTGATCACCCTGGTAAAACTTGCCCAGCCGTTTATGTAATTTCTCTGTGTTAAACTGCAGTAATCACAAGGCCATGGATTCCGTGGCCTTTTTTATTTGTGTTATTTTATTTCCTGCTTTTACAGGAGTCGTTATGGCCCGTTTTACAAATAAAAATGTACTGATCACCGGAGGTACCAGTGGTATGGGGTTGGCCGGTGCATTACGGATCTGCCGGGAAGGGGGAAAGGTTGCCGTGACCGGACAGAACCCACAGCGCCTGGCAGACACGCAGACACAACTGCCGGAAGGTTCACTGGTACTGAAAGATGATGCCGGACAGGCGACGACCGGCGAGTCTTTGGCAGCGGCGGTTGCCGGCTGGCAACGTCTTGATGGCCTGTGGTTGAATGCCGGATTTGCCTCCATCGGGATGCCTGAATCAGTTACCGCCAGCGATTTTGACCGGATGATGCAGGTGAATGTACGCGGGCCAATGCTGCAACTGGTTAGCCTGTCGCCCTGGCTAAACCCCGGGGCGTCGGTAGTGATTACCTCGTCATCATCGGTGTATGAAGGGGCCGCAGCAACCAGTCTCTACGCCGCGACTAAAGGTGCACTGGTGGCGATGGTACGTAGCTGGGCTGCGGCACTGGCAGAGAGAAATATTCGTGTCAATGTACTGCTTCCCGGACCGATAGAAACTAATTTTCGGGACTTCCTGCCACAGGAAACGCGGCAAAATTTTGAGGAATTTGTGGTGAGTCAGGTGCCTCTGAAACGCGTTGGTACTGCTGAGGAGGCTGCCGCAGTAGCATTGTTCCTGCTGTCTGACGATGCCTCTTATGTCACCGGCAGCCAGTTTGCGGTGGACGGCGGGCTGGTGCGTTACTGATATATATCGCGAATTAGCTCAGAGCATAAACAGACTGGAGAACTTAATGACCGGGATTGTATGGAAAGATCTGCACCATAGTGAATTATCAGTCAGTCATTTGTATCAGCTACTGGCGCTGCGAAATCAGGTGTTTATCGTGGAACAGCAGTGTGTCTACCAGGATATCGACGGTGCTGATTTGCTGGGAGAAAACCGCCATCTGTTGGGTTTTCTGGACGGGCAACTTGCGGCTTACTCCCGATTACTGGTTCCGGAAGAGAGAGAGCAACCTCTGAGTATTGGCCGCGTTATAGTGGCCTCTTTTGCCCGTGGGCGACAACTGGGCCATCTGTTGCTGAAACAGACTCTGCAGATCTGCACTCTACGTTACCCGGGAAGGTCAGTGTATTTATCAGCACAAGCGCATTTACAGGGATTTTATGCGACCCAGGGGTTTGTCGCTTGTACCGAACCCTACAGTGAGGACGGTATAGAGCATATCGGAATGTTGTTGCAGGGTACTGAGAAGTGAAAGTGGCGAAGCAGGGGGCTTCGCCATGAAGTGATGTGTAGCTGTTATGTTAATGCCTGCGGCGAAGCCCGATCACTCTATACTTCCGTTTATGACCTTTACAGCGATTTCAGGAACGCCAGCAAATCCGCATTGAGTTGATCGGAGTGCGTAACCGCAAAGCCGTGTGGCGCATTGTCATAGACCTTCAGTTGTGCGCCTTCGATCATCTCTGCCGCCAACTTGCCGGTGGTTTCAAACGGCACTACCTGATCGTTGCTGCCATGAATCACCAGGGCAGGGACATCTATTTTTGCCATATCTGCACGGAAATCAGTGGTAGAGAATGCCGTGACGCAGTCAAGCGTTCCCTTTAGCGAGGCGAGCAGGGCAATATTTAGCGTCTGGGTCAGGACACCCGCTGATACTGTCTGTCCTGCATTAGTACCGTAGAACGGCACCGCGAAATCACTAATGAATTGCGCGCGATCTTTACGCAGGCCATCAAGGATTCCGGTGAACACCGACTGCTCAACTCCTTCAGGGTAGCTTTCCGACTGGCCGAAGATTGGCGTCACTGCACCCAGAAGAACCAGTCCGTCTACGCGAGCTGTACCGTAATTATTGATATAGCGTGCGACATCACCTCCACCCATTGAGAATCCAACCAGTGTCACATTTTGCAGATCAAGATGGTTGATTAACTCATTGATATCTGATGCGAAAGTGTCGTAATCGTAGCCAGTCCAGGGCTGATCAGATCGACCAAAACCGCGGCGATCAAAAGCGATAACGCGATAACCATTCTCAGCCAGAAAATTCAGCTGGCTATCCCACATATCAGCATCCAATGGCCAGCCGTGGCTGAAGAGGACCGGTTTCCCTTTTCCCCAGTCTTTAAAGTAAATCAACGTATCGTCGGTGGCTTTAATTGTACTCATGGTATTCCCCCTTTGATTAAAAGAAACTCTCTGTTATTCCGGTGCAACCAGATATCGGGCGACGGGTATTTCGTCACCCTGATGAAAGGTATAGACGCGGGTCTGAATTTTATGGTCGTTCATGGTATAGCGTTCAAGCTGGCGCAGATGTTCCATCCATGAACCCACCACAAACGTTTCAACGAAGATGCCCGGCTGGAGAATATCTTCATAAACGGCCCAGTTAATAGCTCCGCCGCGACGGCGCACGCGGCGCATGTCTTGCATGCAGACCGTAAAGTCGTGAGCATCTTGTTGACGAATCAGATATTCATAGCTCACCCTGACCGGCCCGCGGTCATGATTAATATCCAGTGCAGGAACCGCTTCGCCGGTTTCAGTCATGTCCAGATTCAGGTCAGGGTCTTTGTCTAACCGCCAGCGTAATACTGTCAGACAGGCAAGAAGCATTCCAACGATGGCGATACTTAGTGAAACCGGGATACTGTAGTGAGAAGCCAGCTGTCCCCAGACTGTGCTACCTACGGTCATTGAACCAAAGAAAACAGTCAGATAAACCGCCAGTACGCGTGCCTTAACCCACTTAGCGGCACTGCGCTGTGCGCCCAGGTTGAGTGTGGAGAGTACGGCTATCCAGGCAAAACCGGTAAAAAAACCGGAGACGTTAAGCAGCCAGAAATGACGGATAAATGCCAGTGCGAGCATGGTGGCGGCAAACAGCAGGCTTGCCAGCACCATCAGCTGATCGGCACTAAAACGCTTGCGCAGACGAGGGAGCAGCACGGCACCACAGATGGCTCCGACGCCGATAAAAGCCAGCATGATCCCGTACCCTCCAGGGCCGAGTCCCAGTTCCCTGCGGGCAACCAGAGGGAGAAGCGCCCATCCGGCACTGCCGAACACAAAGAAAGCCGCTGTACGTACCAGTACGTTACGCAGCACCGGGGCTGCATGAACGTAGCGGATGCCCGCCCGCACTGCTGAGAAAAAGTGCTCCGGTGGCAGACGCTGCACGCTGGGCGCTTCTTTCCAGCGATAGAGAACCCACGCCACGCCCAGTACAGAAAACGCATTCAGCATAAACACCACCCACGGGCCTGCAAGCGACAGGATTAGCCCGCCCAGTGCCGGACCTATGGCACGACTAATGTTGATGCCCAGTGAGTTCAGCGCAATAGCAGGGCCGAGTGCACTTTTGTCGACCAGATCGGGCACTATGGCCTGGAAAGGCGGTGAACTCATGGCGGCCCCCATACTCATCAGGAAGGCGGCAATCAGTAGTACCCATGGAGTGACATGTCCGGTAAAAGACAATACTGTCAGTCCTGCTGCCGCGATAAACACCCAAAGCTGAGAGAACAGCAGATATTTTCGTCTGTCGATGATGTCCGCCAGCACACCTGAGGGCAGGGCAAACAGAAACATAGGTAAGCTTGCGGCAGCCTGTACCAGCGCAACGTTTAGCGGATTGGCACTGAGCGTGAGCATTGTCCAGTTGACACCCACATCATTCATCCAGGAACCGATGTTAGACACCACTGTCGCAATCCACAGCATACGAAACACAGGCTGCCGCAAGGGTTGCCATGGAGAGGCTGGCATGGCAGGAGCGAACCTGTTTTCCTCATCCGGAGTGACGTCATGGGTGTCATTAACCTGCGTCATGCTGAACCTCTCTTTCCTTTCCTGACCCGATATGCCACTCACCCGGGCCGGTGATAGCCAGTGTGGTAAAGATAATCAAAAGCAGCCATCCAAACTGGCCTTCAGCAATACTCCAGTCAGGATGTACAACCACCATGGCAACCAGAAGTACGCCGATGACAGGCAGACAGGCGACCCGGGTGAAAATGCCAGCCAGAATGAAAATCGGACAGATAACCTCTGCAAAAATAGCCGGAAGCAGGCTCATGTAGGGACCGAGGCCGAACGGATCCTCGATACGCGTCAGTTCTTCGCTGAAGTGAAATACTTTTGGCTGGCCATGTACATACAGTAATAGCAGGCAGCCAGTGAGGCGCAGGAAGAACAGCCCCGCATTAATGCGGGACGGCTGAGAGAATAAACTCTTCATGGTTATCAGAACGCGAAGCAGCTGCAGCCGAGTGCGCCCCAAAAGGCGTTCTCCCCGGATACCGGTATATTGGCGCTACGTGCAACATCATGGGAGTGGCTATGCACACCACATGGACCGCTGCACTGGTGGGGCATCTGCTGCATGCCCACACGGGTTTGTGTGTCTGGCGGTGCGCTGCGGTAGTGACCCGGAACTTTAACAACAGGTGACCATTCTGGCAGTACAGGGATTGACGGCGGTGCTTCACTGCTGAATGAGCCTGCGGCGTAAACAATATTACCGTCAACAAGGGTCAGTACCGACTCGATTCCCTTGATCTCTTCTTCGGGCACGCTGAAGTAGTCCTTGCTCAGAACGGCCATATCAGCCAACTGACCGGCGATAATCTGGCCTTTTTTACCCTGCTCACTTGAGAACCAGGAGCTGCCCTGGGTCCAGAGCATCAATGCAGTATCACGGTCAAGGCGGGCATTGACATCATACATCTGCATTCCTCCGACTGTGCGACCAGAGACCAGCCAGTAAAGTGCTGTCCATGGATTATAGCTGGCAACCCGGGTCGCATCGGTACCCAGACCCACCGGAACGCCAGTCTCCAGCATACGAGCAACCGGGGGTGTATGACGGGTTGCTTCAATGCCGTAACGATCTGCAAAATACTCACCCTGAAACGCCATGCGGTGCTGCACCGCGATACCGCCACCCAGCTCTTTGATACGATCGATATTACGTTGTGTCACGGTTTCTGCGTGGTCAAAGAACCAGTGCAGACCGTTGAACGGAATTTCACGGTTCACTTTTTCGAACACATCCAGCATACGGCTGATCGATTCATCGTAGGTTGCATGCAGGCGAAATGGCCAGCGGTGCTCAACAAGATGGCGAACCACGCGCTCCAGCTCATCTTCCATTCCTGGAGCCAGGTCCGGACGCGGCTCAAGGAAGTCTTCAAAGTCGGCGGCTGAGAACACAAGCATTTCACCGGCACCATTGTGGCGGAAATAATCGCTGCCCTGACCCGGCGTCAACATGTCTGTCCATTTTTCGAAATCTTCCAGCTCATGACCAGGACGTTGAGTAAACAGGTTGTAAGCGATGCGCAGGGTCATCTGCTTTTTCTCATGTAACTCGGTGATGACTTCGTAATCTTCCGGGTAGTTCTGGAAGCCGCCGCCTGCATCGATGGCGCTGGTCAGGCCCAGACGGTTCAGCTCACGCATAAACTGTCGGGTAGAATTTACCTGTTGTTCAAGCGGTAATTTCGGCCCTTTTGCCAGCGTAGAGTAGAGGATCATAGCATTTGGACGGGCAATCAGCATTCCGGTCGGGTTTCCATTGCTATCACGCTGGATCTCACCACCCGGAGGATTAGGAGTATCTTTGGTATATCCCACAACTCTCAATGCGGCACGATTGAGCAGGGCACGGTCATAGAGATGAAGAACAAAAACCGGGGTATCTGGTGATGCCTCGTTGATTTCATCCAGCGTTGGCATACGGCGTTCAGCAAACTGGAACTCCGTCCAGCCACCCACCACCCGCACCCACTGCGGATTAGGTGTACGTAGCGCCTGTTCTTTCAACATTCGTAGCGCATCAGCAACCGATGGCACGCCTTCCCAGCGCAGTTCCAGGTTGTAGTTGAGCCCCCCACGAATAAGGTGCAGGTGCGAGTCATTCAGACCAGGAACCGCAGTATGACCTTTCAGATCAATGACTTTAGTGCCTTCACAGTGGTGCTGCATGACGTCTGCCAGAGTACCTACTTCAAGAAACTTGCCGTCGCGAATAGCCACCGCATCGGCAATCGGATTTGCACGATCGACGGTATGAATTCGGCCATTGGTAAGAATGACGTCAGCTTTGCCAAGGGTAACCATAGGATCTCCTGAGATGAGTTGTCCGGAACGGAAATGCAGACCGTGGACAATAATTGTCCTGCCGTGACAGCAGGATATTGGGATGTCGGGATTATGATCAGGATATCTGTAGAACGTCTAGTTATACAAAGGGATAGGTATACGTTCGTATAGTTATACCTAAAGATAATATTTTGAAAATAAAAAGGTTCCTACACTGTGCTCAGACAGTGACCCTGTGGACAGCGGCATAAATGTGACGCGGGTGATCCGGGAGCTGCCAGTTAACTCTGTTTATCTATTCCACTGGATTTAACCACAATAACCTCAATGGGCCTTAACATGACTAATCGTAAGCTTGAAGTACTGACGCCGCAGAACTGCCAGATTATCTTTATCGACCAGCAACCTCAGATGGCGTTTGGCGTCCAGTCAATCGACCGTCAGGTGCTGAAAAATAACGTGGTTGCACTGGCGAAAGCAGCCAAAGTCTTCAACATCCCGACAGTGCTGACCACCGTTGAGACTGAAAGCTTCTCCGGTAACACTTTCCCGGAACTACTGGACGTGTTCCCGGGGCAGGACATTCTTGAGCGTACCTCAATGAACTCATGGGATGACCAGAAAGTCCGCGATGCACTGGCCGCTAACGGTAAGAAAAAAGTGGTGGTTTCAGGACTGTGGACCGAAGTCTGCAACAATACCTTTGCATTGTGCGCGATGCTGGAAGGCGACTATGAAATCTACATGGTGGCTGATGCATCAGGCGGTACCACTAAAGAAGCACACGACTATGCTATGCAGCGCATGGTCCAGGCAGGCGTGATACCGGTGACCTGGCAGCAGGTGATGCTGGAGTGGCAGCGTGACTGGGCGCACAAAGACACCTACACCGCGGTGATGGATATTGCCAAAGAGCATTCAGGCGCTTACGGCATCGGCGTTGATTACGCTTACACCATGGTTCACAAAGCACCATCACGTCAGAAGACTGAGCACCGTACTCTGGCGCCGGTTCCTGCGAAAATCCGTTAGTCCGCTTAAAATGGTCCGTCTCCCGGGGGACGGACGATTATTTGATTAAGGAGGGCTCGTGAGTCCTTTATTATTGTCTCTGGGCGTGGGCGTGCTGACAGGTCTTATTTACTCACTACTTAAAGTACAGTCACCGGCTCCACCTGCAGTAGCACTGGTAGGGCTGCTGGGTATGGTGATGGGTAGCACGGCCGGCGGTGAACTGTTCCATACTGAAGTATCCGCGCGGGTACCAACCGATGTGCAGAGTCAGACAGTGAGTGATAAGCCGCTGTCTTCACCACCACGTATTGGCCAACAGGCGGGCTAAACATGCTGAAATCCTACTCTGTCTCACTGGCTGTTGGTATATTGGTTGGATTGATTTATGCCGTTCTGGACGTTAACTCGCCTGCGCCACCGATCATTGCCCTTGTGGGCCTGTCAGGTATGCAGGTTGGTGAGCATCTTATCCCATTGATCAAAAGACTGGTCAACCGTCAGCCGGTTAACCGGCACTGGTTTCGACACGAATATTACCATAAGATTGGCGACAAGACTCCGCCCTCTGGTGACAAAACCACCTAAGGATGTGACTCACAGGGCCTGAGCTTTATTTAAGGAAAACAGCATGGAGCTGTTGCAGCGCATTATCGTTGTCGATGATGAACGTTCGGTCCGCAATGGTCTGGTTAATCTGCTGGAATCTGAAGGTTATCAGACAGAAGCGTTCGGGTCGGCAGAATCTCTTCTTTGTGATGAAGCAGCGATAGTCAATGCAGCGCTGTTTATCATTGATGTTCACCTGAAAGGCATCAGTGGATTTGAGCTTTTCATCCATCTGACCCGGCGGCTAACAAAACCGGCGGGTATTATTATTTCCGGAAACGGGGATGAAAATATGATGCGGTATGCAATTAATCTGGGCGCCATCGCATTTTTATCTAAGCCGGTTGATATCGATACGTTGTTTGAGCTCATACGAAATGAGTTTTCCCAAAGGTAACCTGTCGATGATTACAACGCAGCAGACATTTAATTCCCCGGAGAATGATGACTTCATTTTATCTGAGGAGATAACCGTTAGCCCGCTTGCGCATGAAGGGAATATTGACTGGTTGCTGTGCCGTAATGCCAGCAGTGGCGATACCTTTGTTATGGCAACGGCGGGTAACGAAGCGTCGGTATTTCACATCACTCAGTTGCTGAAAAATGAATTTGCACTGCGCCATAGACTCTCTGATCACTGGTCGCTCAGGCCTGTTAAGCGAACTCATTATAAGGGCAGATATGCGCTGATATACCGGGCGTTCAACTATCGTACGCTGGCCGACTTACTTTGTACGCCACCTGGCAGCATCATAGAGTTTCTAAACTACGCGACTTTGCTTTGCACAACGCTAAGCGTTGCCCATCAGCAGGGCCTGGTGCATGGGGATATTAAACCCTCAAACTTTTTTTTCAGTGAGGAGGGTAGCGTTTACCTGGCAGGGTTCGGGTTGTCATTCGTCCAGAATGATTTGCTTATACAGCCTGACCTGCCAGTCTCAGGGGGAACACTTGCTTATATGTCTCCTGAGCATACCACCCGGTCTGCCCATCCTGTCAGCCGTGTCAGTGATTTATATAGCCTGGGAATTGTGCTGTATGAACTGCTCACCGGCAGACTCCCCTATGGTAACGTGGAAGGAGGGCAGGCAGAATGGGTACATCACCACATTGCCTCAGAGGCGACGCCTCCCCACTTGCTGTGTACAAACGTACCGGTGATGATCTCTTCGATAGTTTTGAAGCTCCTGCACAAATCGCCGGAATATCGTTATCAGACTGCAGACGGTTTACTGGCTGACCTTCGCCGCTGTGCCACAACACTCTTATCGGAGGGTAATATTGAGTCCTTCTCTCCCGGAACGCAGGACACTCAGATGGAGAGCTATTCGACGCAAGCGCTGTATGCTGACCATCCGCAGGCGACCAATATTCTGGCTGCGTTTGATGAAGTCAGCCGAAGTGGTAAGCATGCCCTGGTTACGGTGAGTGGCATGCCGGGTGCGGGAAAGTCGTCGCTGATAGCTTCTGCGCTGAAGCTGCTGCGAAATAAGAAGTCACTGCTTACCGTGGTAAAGGCAGACAAAAATTCACCGTTCCTTCCCTATGCTGTGTTTACCGCGGCTTTCAGAACGCTGACGTTGCACGTATTGGGTTTACCTGTGCAAGAGATGACGCGCTGGAAAACGCACATCCTGCGCCTGATTGGAGAGCATGCAGGCCTGGCCGTGAATCTGGTTCCAGAGTTGGGGGTATTGCTTAACCAGAAGGCTGCTGTGCAGACGCTTTCTCATACGCGCGATGCCCGGGATCGTTTTAATCTGGTGGCATTCAACCTGATAAAGGCCTTTACCGCCCCGGGGAGGCCACTGGTTATACTTTTGGATGATATTCACTGGGCAGATCAGGCTTCGTTACATCTTTTACAGAATCTGTTGAGCCGGAGTGACGAGATCCCTCTGCTTCTGGTTATCACTCATCGTGACAGCATTTCCTTACCCTGTCCCACAATCGCCAATAATCTCAAGGGTATTCGGGCAAATGCGCAGCGGATCACTGATATAACGCCTGAGCCCTTGACGGAAATAAGCATTGCCAACTGGCTTGCCAATCGTTTTCATGCCCGCAGTACAGAGACAATGGAGTTGGCGGCGCTGATACATGAGAAGACCGCCGGAAACCCGCTCTCCACTCAGGAGTTTTTTCGTCAGGCTGTTATTGATGGCCTGATTAACTATAATGCCCCGTTGAGATGGTCTTATGATTCACAGGCGCTACGCAACAGCCACTATACGGCAAACGTAGCCGCCGGCGTATTACTGAATCTGTCTTCTCTCCCTCTTCCGACCCGCGAATTGCTGGGACAGATTGCTGCCCTGGGGAGTACAGGTGAACTTAGTTTATTGAGTGAGATGACCTCTGTTGAGGTTAAGGACATTGCTGGGTCACTCCTGCCCGCAGCGACTGCCGGATTTATCACGCTCAATGAAAATATCTATTCATTTATGCATGACAGTATTTATGAAGCCGCCTTAAGTCTGCTTCATGATGAAAAAAAAGATCATTTTCATTATAAAGCTGCGCGTTACTACATGCAGGAGTCTTCGCTTAATATAACCAGTGAGTTCCTGTTCAAAGCGGCGCACCACCTGCTGTCTGTAAATCATTTATCCCTGTTGACTTCCGATTATTATGGCATCAGCCAGTTTCTGCTCCGCGCCAGCAGATGCGCCAAAACCAGCGGTGATTGCGTTTCAGGACTGCGTTATTTACAGGCTATCAGGTTGCTTCATGAAAGTGTGGGTATCGAAGTCACCAGTGAATATCTTCTTGAAGAGGCGGAGTGTGAATTTTTCAATAGCAACTTTTCCTCAGCGCTGGAACTGAGTGCCCGTATCCAGTCATCATCCGGTCAGGTCGCAAATAAGGCGCAGGCGGCCTGTCTGATGGCAGAGATTCATATGCGCCAGTCCGATAGCAAACTTGCGCTGGAAACGGCGCTCACGTGGCTTGCGGTCTTTGGCATCGAGTTGAATCGTAACCCGACCCGGGAAGAGTGCGATGAAGCACGGATTGTGCTTAAAGATGATGTGGGGAAAAATCCTTTTACCCGGTTTCGTTCTCTCGGACTGGTTGAGTGTAAAAATTCCGAGGCTGTCATGAATCTGCTGGCAGGTGCCAGCACCTTTGCGGCGTTTATTAATCCACGACTGCACTTTATGATCCTTTGCAGGTTATTACATCTGTCGATGGAACGTGGCCTGTCAGGCGCATCTACACTCGCGCTTTCCTGGTATGGCGTAGTGTGTGGTGATCAATACAACGAGTACAGCCGTGGATTTGCCAGCGCCTTGCTGGCGCGTGAACTGGTTTATAAACATGATTTTGTCAGCTATAAGGCTCGCACGTTACTGGCTCTCGACCAGGTCAGCGTATGGACTATGCCGATGAGCTATGCCATAGATCGAGCAAAAGCAGCATTCGATGTTGGCGTTGAAACGGGTGACAGGACTTCGGCCTGTCTGGCTCTGCGCCATCTGATCATGAACTATCTGGCTCGTGGCGATCACCTTGATGGGGTTTACACTTCTATCACACGCGGGATGTTATTTGTCAGAAAGGCACAGTTCCGGGATGTGGAAGTGATTCTCGGCATGCAGCTGGACTATGTTATGTTTCTGAGAAAGCCACAGGGAAACTCGTTCAGTGGCGATAATTTTCTGACGCCGGTACCCGAAGTCGTGAAGCCTGAGCAGGCTGTTGAGCCAGTGTTTCTGATGCAGTTCTGGTTACGACTCTATAAGGCCATGGCATACTTTTTCGCCTGCGAATATGCACCAGCAACTCGCTGGTTCAAAGATGCCGGGCAGTTTACCGCATTTATTCCCGGGCATGTTCACATGTTGGATTATCATCTTTACAGCGCACTGTCACTAACGGTGCCTTTAAATACGGGGACCATGACAGAAGAGTTACGACATCAGTTGCAACTTCATCTTGAGCAGATCGTGACATGGTCGAACGAAAACAGCAGGACATTCTCCGATAAGGAGGCGTTGCTGCGTGCCGAACTTCATCGACTGGAGGGGGATACAGGCCTGGCCCTGGAGCTGTATGAAAAGGCCATGACGTTATCACGAGAAGGTCAGTTTCCGCATATTAACGCTCTTGCCTGTGAGCTTGCTGCGCGTATGGTATATGCACTTAACATGCCTTTTGCCGGTGATAGCTATATTAAGGGTGCCATCGCTGCGTGGGATCGGTGGGGCGCGGGGGCAAAAGTGCATCAGTTAGAAACGCAGTACCCGGCGCTGGCAAGTCACTCATCCCAGACTGCGCTGAGCACCGTACCCTTTGAGCAAAGTGCAGTTATCAGTGATCTGCAGAGTATAGTGACAGTTATGCGTGCGTTAACTGAAGAGATTAATCTGGACCGGCTCATCCATATTCTTATGGTAATACTCGTTGAGCGGGCCGGTGCTCAGCACTGTATGCTGATTCGTCTTATTGATGGTAACACTCCGGAAATCCAGGCAAGAGCCTCGACGACCTCCGAGGGCGTTAAGGTCAAAATTGTTCAGGAGTTGCCGAGCGCAACCGATCTCCCTCTTTCAATATTGTCAGCGGTTATCCGCACGGGCCAGGAGATCCGCACCGGGAAACCAGAAGTCTTCAGCCCGTTTAGCCATGATAGCTATCTGGTTGCATCGGGCGCGGCGGTGATGTGCGTCCCCATGTTCAGGCAGGCGCAGATGGTGGGAGTCATCTATCTGGAAAACCGGCTGATGCCTGATGTCTTTACCGCAGAGCATTCCAGGATAGTATCCATGCTAGGAGCTCAGGCAGCCGTGTCTCTCGAAACAGCCCGGCTTTATGCCGGGTTGCTCGAAGAAAACATACAGCGCAGAAAGATTGAAAAGCAGCTTCGTGCCAGCCAGACCTCTCTGATGCTGGGAGAAAAAATAAGTCATACCGGGACATGGCACTGGCTGATCGAACCCGATATCCAGTATATCTCTGATGAGTATAAGCGCATTATGGGATTGCCAGAGAGTCAGATGACAACCTCAATGGCTGAGTTTCAGAGCCGGGTGCATCCTGACGATCTTCCCCACCTGAAAGCGCAAATTGAGTCATGGGCACTTAAGGGCAAAGTGATGCAGGCTGAATTTCGCATCGTTCGTGATAACGGAGAGTGTCGCTATATAAAAGGCATCGGTGAGCCAAATGAAAACTGGCCTGAGGTCCGCGAGTATTTTGGCACCCTGACCGACATTACCTCCCAGCGTCAGGCGGAAGACGCGGTCAGGAGCGCTCAGATCGATCTTGCCCGGGTGGCCCGGGCATCGACAGTTGGGCAGTTGACCTCATCAATTGCACATGAAATTAATCAGCCGCTGATGTCGATTGTATCGAATGCGGGAGCCAGCCAGAGATGGCTGAAACGCGAACCCGTCAATCTGGAAAATATAAGCCAGGGGCTGAGTGAGATAATCCGGGAAGGTCAGCGGGCAGGTAATATTATACGCGGTCTTCAGGCTCTGACGCGCAATCAGATGACTGATTTTTCCCTCTCAAACATGCATCAAATTGTACATGACATCATCTTACTGGCCCGACTGGAACTTGAACGCCGGAACGTGTCTCTTGAACTAAATTTGGCGGCGGTCAACGACAGGATATTCTGTGAGAACGTTCAGATTCAGCAGGTTATGATTAATCTTGTGATTAACGCCATCGAGGCGATGTCCGTAAAAGCTGGCCCGCGCAATCTGCGGATTGCCACGTCTCATCCTTTGCCAGACATGATTCGAATTGATGTTGTGGATAATGGCACCGGTATGACAGATGAGGTTATCGACAAAATCTTTGATTCGTTTTATACCACCAAGCCGGAAGGGATGGGGATGGGGCTAACCATAAGTCACGGAATTATTAAACGACACGGTGGTGAACTCAACGCAGAGAACCGGGAGGAAGGTGGCAGTCTGTTCTGGTTCACCCTGCCTCTGCAATGCCAGAATATTTCTGATATCCGTCAGGAAGGGGATATGGGAGAATTGTCCGGAATAAGTCAATGCTGATAAGGGCTTTCAGGAGCTAGTTGTCATCAGTCAGCCCCAGTTTTTCCGACATCCGTACGAGTTCCGGGACAGACCTGACCATCATTTTTTCCATAACTCTGCGTTTGTGAACTTTCGCAGTAATTTCACTGATCCCCATTTCTGCGGCTATCTGCTTGTTGAGAAGCCCTCTGATAATAAACTTCATCAACTCTTTTTCACGAGGTGTGAGTGTATGATAACGACCCGTGATTTCCAGCTTCTCTCTGGACAAGTGGGCACTTTTTTCTGACAGTTTAAGAGCATCTTCAATGACTCTGATGAGTTCATCAGGCATAACTGGTTTGGTCAGAAATTCAAACGCACCTGCTTTCATGGCCCGGACTGTAATCGGGATTGTGCCATGGCCGGTGAGGAAAATGGTGGGGATAGAATGCCCCCGTTCGGTGAGATAAACATTGACCTCGAAACCATCCAATCCGGGCATGTTCAAATCCACTATCAGGCAGCCAGGGGTTTTGTATTCCGCCAGGTTCAGAAAATCGGAGGGGGAGGTAAAGGCTGAAATGTCATACCCCTCCGAACTGAGAAGGTTTTGCAGTGAGGTGACAACAGATTCATCATCGTCAACAAGATATACAGTTTTATCCATAGCAACTCATTATGACTGTCAGGTGTTCTGTTTTTTTACTGGCAGCTCAATATAACCCTTAATGAATTTACGCAACACCCTCAATCCTGACAAATTGTCACATTCATTAATGTTTTATGCCATTTGCACTTACAAATAAAATAGATTGCAGTGACCTGGTAGATGTGGCCACCTGAATCGCGGTCATATCACCGCCTCAGGCCCAAAAACAAGTGCTATCAAGAACCGCCCGGGCAACTCGCTGCTCACTTCAGGTTACTGGTTCCGAAAGAAAGAGGGCAGCCGCTGAGAATTGGCCGCGTTATTGTGGTGCCTTTTGCCAGCAGGAGACATTTGAGACATCAACGGCTGAAACAGACTTTACCGATCACTGCAGTACGCTTTCCGGAAAGGGCTGTGTGTCTGTGTCGGCACAAGGGCATTTACAGGGATTTTAGGCGGTTCAGGGCTTTATCGCTTGTACCGACCCCTGCTGTGAGGATGGTATAGAGCATATCGGAACAAGGTACAGGGAAGTGAAAGTGGCGAAACAGGGCGCTTCGCCACGCAGTGATTAGCCGGCAGTCATCTGTCGGTCATCAACATATTTACGCTGGTCAGGTGCCGGAGGCACGTACTGATACATCCATGTTTCGCTCAGTGTCTCTCCCTGCGAACGCAGGAACAGCCGCATGTTGACCGGTGCGGTAGAATCACTGTTCGGGTACCAGTCGAACAGAATCCGGTAGGCTTTGAGGGGTTCAACATACAGAATCTCAACCTGTTTAAAGGTGCCGGAGGAGAGTGTGATGACCGGTTCAATACCTTTAGGTGCAGCAGCCTGCAAGTCGCCACCGACAAAATCGACCGCGAAACGGCGGCACCAGACTTCCGGAAAATGTTCGCCCGGAGCCCAGCCTTCAGGAAAACCACCGATACCGGTTCGGGTAGCCGCGACCCGTGCCAGTGGACTTTGTACCGGCGGCAGCCCGCTCCAGTAGAGTTTATAGCCGAAACTCAGTTCGCTGCCGGCGGTGACAGGGGCTTCAGGTTTCCAGAAGCAGACAATATTATCCAGTGTCTCACCGGTGGTCGGGATTTCCATCAGGTTAATGGCACCTTTACCCCATTTGCCAACGGGTTCTACCCACAGGCTTGGACGTT
Source organism: Tatumella sp. UBA2305 (assembly GCF_002345795.1). Taxonomy (NCBI): domain Bacteria; kingdom Pseudomonadati; phylum Pseudomonadota; class Gammaproteobacteria; order Enterobacterales; family Erwiniaceae; genus Tatumella; species Tatumella sp. UBA2305. The sequence continues at coordinate 51,592 of NZ_DDVT01000003.1, read as the reverse complement.
TGTCATACCAGCCAATCACATCCTGATAGTCATTAAAGTCATGATCCAGCTGCAGTAAACCAAAACCACGCGGGTTTTCATCATTAAAACTGTTGAAGGTCAGGCGCTGAGGATTATTCAGTGGCCGGGCAATCCACTCTCCCTTGCCTGTCCACATGGCCAGACGGTCGGAATCGTGGATCTGAGGATGATAGGTGTTACACATCCGACGGTCATTGGTTCCGCAACTGAACATGCTGGTCATGGGTGCGATACCTAACTGTTCGATGGCTTTACGGGCATACAGGTTGTTTTCAACAGTCATTACCACGCGATCTTTTTCGCAATCAATGGTGAATTTAAAGGCCCCGGTGATACTGGCACCGTCCAGTAAGGCGTAGACTACGAAACTGGTGTCTTGCGGTTTTGGGGTTTCAAACCAGAATGCCGTGAAATCCGGGAACTCTTCGTGATTAGTGAAGGTATCAATTGCCACACCACGGGCAGATAAACCGTACTGATAAGTATCATCGACGGCACGGAAATAGCTGGCGCCGAGGAAAGATACGATATCGCGGCGCGCCAGTTCGGGCTTTTTAAACGCCCGGAACCCGGCAAAACCCAGGTCGTTTTTTCCCACCAGTTGTTTTACGTCAACATGCGCATTGTTATAGCTGAACAGCTCAGGGCGGAAGTGAATTTCCCTCGCCTGACGGCTGGAAGGGTCTACCGAAAACATCCTGATGCGACGTTTAAAGCCCATGCCAACATGGAAAAACTGTACATCCAGCTGACGGTCCGGAATATTATTCCACAAGGAGTGCCCGGCATCGTACTGAATAGCGTTGTAATCCTGTGGCGTCAGATTGGCCAGTGTTTCAGGTAACGGACCCGGAGCCCCTCCCCAGGGCTGTTTTGCCAGAGCAGCTGCCTGTTGTTTCAGTTGGTTAAAATCGAATTGCCGGGCATGTCCGTCGGCGATACCGTCAGCCGCCCAGGCGGAGTTTGCCAGCAGGGAAGATAATCCTGTCATGGTCCCGAGGGCGGAAACCGCCAGCGAGCCTTTCATAAACATTCTGCGATTCATACCGGAAACATTTTCCTTGGTTATTCTGGTGTATATTGGCTGCGGCGACAAAGTCACTGCAAATTGCGCCGGTGAATGGTGTTCATCCACTACGACAGGGCACCGCTTCTAAAATTCATTGCTAAGAAATTTATCAGAATAATCAGAGAAAAGGTGCATTTTCCAGCGGCCAGTCAGGTTATTTTACTTTCCGGACTCATGATGAGCGCAGGGCTTACTCTCCTGTGATGCTGAGATGGTCGTTTTCAATGGCCTTGGTTGCCTGAGCTTGTAATCACTCGCGGACAGTATTTTAATGAGTCTCTTTGTCAATTCCCATAGCCCGAAGCAGCCTGTGTCAGTGGCTGCAGCGGACTCAGCCACGTTAACTGTTCAGGAGCTGTAAGTTGAATATTGAAATGCTGTCTACCGGCGATGAAGTGCTGTACGGTCAAATCACCGATACCAATGCTGTCTGGCTGGCGGATACTTTTTTTTCTCACGGTCTGGTAATGACCCACCGCTCGACAGTAGGTGACCAACTGGATGCTCTGGTGGAAGAGTTACAGCAACGTAGTCTGCAGGCCGATGTGCTGATTGTTAACGGCGGGCTGGGACCCACCAGCGATGATCTGAGTGCCCGGGCGGCAGCCATTGCCTGCGGCGTTGAACTTGAACTGAATCAACAGTGGTTGCAGCGAATTGAAGCATTTTTCACAGAACGGGGGCTGACGATGGCCGCTTCTAACCGCAAACAGGCCGAAATTCCACAGCATGCCGAAATGATGGATAACCGGGTAGGCACAGCCTGCGGTTTTGCGGTGACCCTGAATAATTGTCGGATCTTTTTCACCCCCGGGGTGCCGTCAGAATTTAAGGTAATGGTCACCGAACAGATTCTGCCACGGCTGGCTGAACAATTCGGCCTGCCGGAGAAACCCCTCTGCCTGCGACTGACGACTTTTGGCCGTGGCGAAAGTGATCTGGCGGCGCAACTGGACAGTTTAGTATTGCCACAAGGCGTCTCTCTTGGATACCGGGCAGCCATGCCAGTGGTGGAAATTAAACTGACCGGACCCGGCAGTGAGACGGTAGCCATGAACAACTGCTGGCAAACTATCCGTCAGCAACTGGCTGACTGGATTCTGTTTGAAGGAACTGAAGGGCTGCCGGCTGTACTGGCACGTGAAATCAGCCAGCGTGATTTAACCCTGTCGGTGAGTGAGAAATTTACGGCCGGATATCTTCACTGGTCACTGGCATCGGCCGGTGTGCCGTTGCAGGGCGGTGATTTGCCGGCCGCGGGCGTCGAGAACCTGACTGAACTGGCAGAGCGCACGGTACTGTTGGCTGAGCATCAACAGGCATCTCTGGCTCTGGCCGTCGGTGAACTGAATAACGAGTCGCTGGGGATTTGTCTGGTGACTCCACAGGGTACTGAAGCACAGCAGCTAACCTTTAATACTCAGCGACACTCGCTGTTAGCCCGTCAGGAGCTGATCAGTACGGTTGCGATGAATATGCTACTACGTTGGCTGCAGGGGAAAAATTCTCCGGCCAGCCACAGCTGGCTGGAAGTGACCGGTCATTTACTTCTTCCTTAATCTCTTTGGCAGCGTGCCGCTGCTTTTCCTGAAAGGTTGTGACAATGCAGATAAATGATATTTCATTTGGTGTGACCGACTGGCAGACAGTACCCGGAGAAAATCATGCCGGTGAGCAAGGGATGGCTGTCTGGAAAACCCGGCAGTTTGGTGATATCCGGGTCAGAGAAGTGACTTATTCTGCCGGTTACCTGGCCGATCACTGGTGTAAAAAAGGCCATATTCTGTTCTGTCTGGAAGGTGAGATGGTCACTGAACTTGAGGATGGCAGGACATTTACCCTGAAAGCCGGTATGAGCTATCAGGTGGCGGATCACGCCGAGGCACATCGTTCCTCAACGGTCAGTGGTGCACGGTTATTTATTGTCGACTAATGGGCGGATGAATCCGCTATCGCCGGTTTGGTCCGGCGATAGCTGCAGGCTAAAGTTCCAGTTCAATATCGCCGACGGGTCGACAGCAGCAGGGTAAAATTTCACCCTGGCCGACAAATGCCAGCGGTTCACTACGATAGCAGACCTTGCCTTTGCGTAGTTTCAGGCGACATGATCCACAATAGCCTTCCCGGCACTGATACTCTACCGGCAGCTGATGTGCTTCAAGTGCGCTCAGCAGGTTAGGGTAGGCGTTTTCAACACACTCAAGCTCACGCCCTGAGCGGCTGAGCAGGATGACACTGGACTTATCCATTATTAAAGCTGGAAGTCGTTAAAATCATCAGCACCGACTTCAGAGTCGATTTGACCGACCAGATAAGAACTGACTTCCACTTCCTGTGGAGCAACCTGAACGTTGTCCGAAACCAGCCAGGAATTGATCCACGGGATCGGGTTGGAACGGGTCTGGAATGGCAGATCCAGTCCGACAGCCTGCATACGGATATTAGTAATATATTCAATATACTGGCAGAGAATATCTTTGTTCAGACCAATCATTGAACCGTCACGAAACAGATATTCAGCCCACTCTTTTTCCTGAATGGCGGCTTTCTTAAATAACTCATAGCATTGCTCCTGGCATTCAGCAGCAATCTCTTTCATTTCCGGGTCATCTTCACCGCTGCGCATCAGGTTCAGCATATGCTGGGTGCCTGTCAGGTGCAGAGCTTCATCACGGGCAATCAGACGAATAATTTTGGCGTTACCTTCCATCAGTTCACGTTCAGCAAAAGCGAACGAACAGGCGAAACTGACATAAAAACGGATAGCTTCCAGCGCATTGACACTCATCAGGCACAGATAGAGCTGTTTCTTCAGGGTACGCAGGTTAACAACAATCTCTTTACCGTCCACCTGGTGGGTGCCTTCACCCAGCAAGTGCCAGTAGTTGGTCATCTCGATCAGATCATCATAATACCCGGTGATGTCTTCAGCGCGCTTAAGAATTTGTTCATTAGTCACAATATCGTCAAACACCAGCGCCGGGTCGGTCACGATATTCCGGATGATATGGGTGTAAGAGCGGGAGTGAATAGTTTCAGAAAACGCCCAGGTTTCAATCCAGGTTTCCAGCTCAGGAATAGAGACCAGCGGCAGTAATGCCACGTTCGGGCTGCGGCCCTGAATAGAATCCAACAGCGTCTGATATTTCAGATTGCTGATAAAAATGTGCTTTTCATGCTCAGGCAATGACTGATAGTCAATCCGGTCACGGGCAACATCAACTTCTTCAGGACGCCAGAAAAAAGAGAGTTGTTTCTCGATCAGTTTTTCGAAAATATCATATTTTTGCTGATCAAAACGGGCAACATTCACCGACTGTCCAAAAAACATCGGTTCTTTTAACTGGTCATTTTTGTTTTGCGAGAATGTGGTATAGGCCATAAGCAGACATCCGATAGATACAGGCTAACGTTTTAGCGGTTAAATAGCTAAAGTCAGGGGCCGGTGACGGCCCCTGGCAGAGGTTTAAATCTTGCAGGCGCCGCCTTCACAACCGTCATCGGCGGGTGCCAGGTCATCCTGAGCATCTTCAGCACCGTCACGGGTGTTCTGGTAATAGAGCGTCTTAACGCCAAATTTGTAGGCGGTCAGCAGGTCTTTTAACAGCTGTTTCATTGGGACCTTACCGTTAGCAAACCGGGAAGGGTCATAGTTGGTGTTTGCCGAAATCGACTGGTCGACAAATTTCTGCATCACACCCACCAGTTGCAGGTAACCGTCGTTCGATGGCATTTCCCACAGCAGCTCATAGTTATTTTTCAGCTCTTCATAATCGGGTACTACCTGACGCAGTATACCGTCTTTAGAGGCTTTAATACTGACATGCCCGCGCGGTGGCTCAATGCCATTGGTTGCATTGGAAATCTGAGACGATGTCTCTGAAGGCATCAGCGCAGACAGAGTCGAGTTACGCAGGCCATAAGTTTTGACAGATTCTCTCAGTGATTCCCAGTCCAGATGCAATGGTTCATTACAGATAGCATCGAGATCCGCTTTGTAAGTATCAATCGGAAGCACGCCGGCCGCATAAGTGGTTTCATTAAACCACGGGCAGGCACCCTGTTCTTTAGCCAGTTCGTTAGAAGCTTTCAGCAGGTAGTACTGAATAGCTTCAAAGGTTTTGTGTGTCAGGTTATTCGCGCTACCATCAGAATAACGTTTACCGTGTTTCGCCAGGTAGTAAGCATAGTTAATCACGCCAATACCCAGAGTACGACGACCCATTGCTCCGCGTTGTGCGGCAGGGATCGGGTAGTCCTGATAATCCAGCAGGGCATCCAGAGCACGTACCGCGAGCACCGCCAGATCTTCCAGTTCATCAAGATGACTGATGGCTCCGAGGTTGAATGCCGACAGGGTACACAAAGCGATTTCGCCATTCTCGTCGTTGACATCTTCCAGCGGCCGTGTAGGCAAGGCAATTTCAAGACACAGGTTTGACTGACGCACAGGAGCAACTGCCGGATCAAACGGACTGTGGGTGTTGCAGTGGTCAACGTTTTGAATATAAATACGTCCGGTTGAAGCTCGTTCCTGCATCATCAGTGAGAACAGTTCTACCGCTTTAATCCGTTGTTTACGGATGCTGCTGTCCTGCTCATATTTGACATACAGGCGTTCGAATTCATCCTGGTCAGCAAAGAAGGCATCATAGAGGCCAGGCACGTCCGACGGGCTGAACAGGGTGATGTCTTCGCCTTTGAGTAAACGCTGGTACATTAGTTTGTTGAGCTGCACGCCGTAGTCCATATGACGAACACGGTTTCCTTCCACACCACGGTTGTTTTTTAACACCAACAGGCTTTCTACTTCCAGGTGCCAGAGCGGATAGAACAGTGTGGCCGCACCGCCACGAACGCCCCCCTGGGAGCAGGATTTTACTGCTGTCTGGAAGTGTTTATAGAACGGAATACATCCGGTGTGGAATGCTTCCCCGCCGCGAATCGGGCTACCCAGCGCACGAATACGACCGGCATTAATTCCGATACCAGCACGTTGTGAGACATATTTCACAATGGCACTGGACGTGGCATTAATTGAATCCAGGCTGTCACCACATTCAATTAACACACAGGAGCTGAACTGGCGGGTCGGGGTACGGACACCCGCCATAATTGGAGTTGGAAGTGAAATCTTAAAAGTGGATACCGCGTCGTAAAAACGCTTGATGTAATCAAGACGGGTTTCACGTGGGTATGCCGAAAACAGGCAGGCAGCCACCAGAATATACAGGAACTGCGCACTCTCATAGATCTCACCGCTCACACGGTTCTGAACCAGGTATTTGCCTTCCAGCTGTTTTACTGCGGCATAAGAGAAGGTCATATCGCGCCAGTGGTCAATAAATCCGTCCATTTGCGCAAACTCTTCTGCCGTGTAATCTTCCAGCAGATGGTTATCATATTTACCGCGTTCGACCATAGCAGTGACGTGGTCATACAGCGCCGGAGGCTCAAACTGACCGTAGGCTTTCTTACGCAGGTGGAAAATTGCCAGTCGTGCCGCGAGATACTGATAATCCGGAGCATCCCGGGAAATCAGGTCCGCGGCTGCTTTGATGATAGTTTCATGGATATCGGAAGTTTTGATTCCGTCATAAAACTGAATATGTGAGCGTAACTCGACCTGCGAGACCGAGACATTGTGAAGACCTTCTGCTGCCCAATCGAGTACCCGGTGTATTTTATCGAGATTGATTCGTTCCTGGCTTCCATCGCGTTTCGTAACGAGCAGACTTTGGTTCATGTCGCGTTTACCTATCTATGCATGAGTATCAGTGAGTTATATATTTCGCGTAGTTATGCACAGCATTTTCTTTGTGAATAAAACTGTGGATAACCACTACATGTAGGGGCTGTGTAGAAAATATATAACAAGATAGGCTTTATTCTAGTGACTTCCCCGGACTTAACAAGAGGAAAAATAGATGGTGAACCGGCTTGTAATTTTCGAATTTTTCCCCAGGCCGCATGAGTAAAGGCACTCTCTGATGTCAATAATCGAAAGAAAAAATTTCTTTTTGCGATCGGTCGCCGGTTTTTCATTCAGCAGGGGGAGGCGGGAGGTCATTTATCTGTCTAAAGCCATCAAACAGGGTGACAGTCACTGCATCAGCCTCCGGCAGGCATATTTTGTCGTCCTGCCGGAGCGTTTTCAGGCAAAAATCACCAAAGGATGATGATCAGACCTTTTCCGGACAACTGGTGTGAATCATATAGTTAACATCCACGCCATGTCCCAGCCGGAACTGGTGAGTCAGCGGATTGTAATGCAGCCCGATCATCCCTTCTTCACGTAACGGGGTTTCGTCTACCCAGTTCAGCAGTTCTGCCGGTCGGATAAACTTTTTAATATCGTGGGTACCACGCGGAACCATACGTAAAACATATTCAGCACCAAATATGGCCATCAGCCAGGCCTTCGGATTACGATTAATGGTAGAGAAAAATACCTGACCACCCGGTTTTACCAGTCTGGCACAGGCATGAACCACCGAGCGCGGGTCGGGAACATGCTCCAGCATTTCCATGCAGGTCACCACATCATACTGTCCGGCGAACAGACCAGCGTGCTCTTCAACGGTACGTTGCACATAATCCACGCTGACACCACTTTCCAGTGCATGCAGGCGGGCGACTTCCAGAGGTTCGGCTCCCATATCGAGCCCGGTAACATCGGCGCCTTCACGGGCCATGCTTTCCGCCAGAATTCCGCCGCCGCAGCCAACATCCAGAACTTTCTTACCGAACAAGCCCTGGCTATTTTGGCTAATATAGCCGAGGCGCAGGGGATTAATACGGTGCAGAGGCTTGAACTCGCCTTCCATATCCCACCATCTGGAGGCCACTGCTTCAAATTTGGCAATTTCCTGATGGTCGACATTCTGCTGTTTTTCCGCTGAAGGCATATTCATGGGTATCTACTCCTGACAAAATTTTCCCGAGTATAAACGCTTACCGAGCTTGCGGCACCCTCCGCTTGTCTATCTGCGTAACTAATCTGATGCTAAGGTGCACCGCAGGGCGGGAATGTGATATGATTTGGGGTCTGAATAGTCGGCAATATCTAGAGGGATATCGGCTCCATGAGCGACTTAGCAAGAGAAATCACCCCGGTTAATATCGAGGAAGAATTAAAAAATTCTTATCTTGATTATGCCATGTCGGTCATCGTTGGCCGTGCGTTACCTGATGTGCGAGATGGTCTGAAACCAGTACACCGTCGTGTGCTGTTTGCCATGAACGAACTGGGTAATGACTGGAACAAAGCCTACAAAAAATCTGCCCGTGTTGTCGGGGATGTCATCGGTAAATACCACCCGCATGGTGACTCTGCGGTCTATGAAACCATTGTTCGTATGGCACAACCGTTTTCACTTCGCTACATGCTGGTTGACGGTCAGGGGAACTTTGGTTCGATCGACGGTGACTCCGCGGCAGCAATGCGTTATACCGAAATTCGAATGTCCAAAATTGCCCATGAATTACTGGCTGACCTGGACAAAGAGACTGTTGATTTTGTACCTAACTATGACGGTACAGAACAAATCCCGGAAGTTATGCCGACCAGGGTGCCGAACCTGCTGGTAAATGGTTCTTCCGGAATCGCGGTTGGGATGGCGACCAATATACCTCCGCACAACCTTAATGAAGTGATTAACGGGTGCCTGGCGCTGATTGATGATAGTGAAATCACTGTCGAAGGGCTGATGGAACATATTCCTGGTCCGGATTTCCCGACCGCCGCCATAATTAATGGCCGCAGGGGGATTGAAGAAGCCTACCGTACTGGCCGCGGTAAAATTTATATCCGCGGTCGTGGTGAAGTCGAGACTGATGCTAAAACCGGCCGTGAAACGATTATCGTGCATGAAATCCCTTATCAGGTGAATAAAGCACGGCTGATCGAAAAAATTGCTGAGCTGGTTAAAGAGAAGCGTATTGAAGGTATCAGTGCACTTCGTGATGAATCAGATAAAGATGGTATGCGCATCGTTATTGAAGTAAAACGCGATGCCGTCGGTGAAGTGGTTCTGAATAATCTTTATTCTCTGACCCAGTTACAGACCTCTTTCGGTATCAACATGGTGGCGCTGCATCAGGGCCAGCCAAAGATTATGCCGCTGAAAGATATTCTGGAAGCTTTTGTCCGCCACCGTCGTGAAGTCGTTACCCGGCGTACCATCTATGAACTGCGTAAAGCCCGCGATCGTGCGCATATCCTTGAAGGCCTGGCCATTGCATTGGCGAATATCGATCCGGTGATCGAATTAATTCGTAACGCCCCCTCTCCGGCTGAAGCAAAAGCGGCATTGATCGCCAAAGCCTGGGACCTGGGTAACGTTGCTGCGATGCTGGAAAAAGCCGGCGATGATGCTGCCCGACCGGAGTGGCTGGAACCTGAATACGGAATTCGTGACGGTGCTTACTACCTGACAGAGCAGCAGGCTCAGGCCATTCTGGATTTGCGTTTGCAGAAACTGACTGGCATGGAGCATGAAAAACTGCTGGATGAGTACAAACAGTTACTCCAGGAGATTGCTGAGCTGATTTTCATTCTGCAGGACTCGAATCGTCTGATGGAAGTGATTCGTGAAGAGCTGGTGGCTGTCCGTGAACAATTCGGAGACGAACGTCGAACAGAAATCACCGCTAATTCTGCAGATATCAATATTGAAGATCTGATTAATGAAGAAGATGTGGTCGTTACTCTGTCACATCAGGGCTATGTCAAATATCAGCCACTGACCGACTATGAAGCACAACGTCGTGGTGGGAAAGGTAAGTCTGCCGCCAGAATTAAAGAAGAAGACTTTATTGATCGTCTGCTGGTGGCAAACACCCATGATACGATTCTTTGTTTCTCCAGCCGGGGTCGCCTGTACTGGATGAAGGTCTACCAGTTACCGGAAGCCAGCCGTGGCGCCCGTGGACGGCCCATCGTCAACCTGCTGCCGCTGGAATCCAATGAGCGTATTACGGCGATTCTGCCGGTACGTGAATATTCTGAAGGCCTGAATATTTTCATGGCAACCGCCAGCGGCACGGTGAAGAAAACGTCACTGACCGAATTCAGCCGCCCACGCAGTGCCGGTATCATTGCGGTAAACCTGCGGGATGACGATGAACTGATTGGTGTGGCGCTGACCGACGGTAACGATGAAGCCATGCTGTTCTCAGCTGCCGGTAAAGTCGTACGCTTCTCTGAGCAGGCGGTCAGACCGATGGGACGTACCGCTTCCGGTGTCCGCGGAATTAAACTGGCTGAAACTGACAGGGTTGTATCGCTGATTATTCCGCGTGAAGACGGGGCAATTCTGACCGTGACTCAAAACGGTTATGGTAAACGTACTGCAAATCAGGAATATCCGACCAAGTCCCGTGCGACTCAGGGGGTTATCTCGATTAAAGTGACAGATCGTAATGGTCCGGTGATTGGTGCAGTTCAGGTGGTCGACAGTGATCAAATCATGATGATCACTGATGCCGGAACGCTGGTAAGAACCCGTGTATCTGAGGTCAGCGTGGTGGGTCGTAATACCCAGGGCGTCATTCTGATTCGTACTGCGGAAGACGAGAATGTGGTAGGTCTGCAACGCGTGGCCGAACCGGTTGAAGAAGAAGAACTGGATGCTATTGATGGTACAGTGGCAGAAGGGGATGACGATCTCGCCCAGGAACCGGAAACCGATGATGATGCTGAGCCCGAAGACGAATAAATCTCTGCGGGTTGCAAAGTAGTAAAAAGAGGCATCGCTGGCGATGCCTCTTTCATTACCGGCTATTATCACCGCATTTACCTTGGCCGGACCTGTTAAACATGACGGTATGTGTTAGTCTTACTCGTATCAGAGATTGCTGTAACTTTGTACTGATGATCTGCCGGGACTGTTCCCGATATCATTTCATTTGCGTCGGCCTTTTGCAGTGAGTTCCCATTGAAATACCTTGTCTCTTTTCGCACCACGCTACGGGTTTCCCGTTATCTGTTTCGTATTCTGGCACTGTTACTCTGGTTACTTGGGGGGCTGCTGAGTGCATTCTATCTGCTGAATGTTCTGCACGAAAAAGAGTCTGATATCCGGGAGCAGCTGTCCGCGAATTATAATCAGGCAGGATGGTTTATTGCCCATACCAATGAGGCGATGCGAGAACTGAAATACATCACTGAAGGGCAACTGAATAAAACGCCGGATGATGACACTACCTTTACCCTGAGCAGTGGTAACAAAAACTTCTCACCTCAGTTTTCCCCCTTATTTAGTGATGATGACTGCACAGCAATCAACGCTGACTGGAGGGCTACGCTAAATACGTTGGGCGGTTTTTTGAATTACTGGGAAAGCCAGTATGTCTCTTCTTATGAAATGAGCCGGATTTTTCTGCTGAACAGCGGCAGTAATTGCCTGGCGACTTTTTCATTCAGTACCAGTGAAGTCAATCAGGATACCAGTACTAATTCTCTTCAGGAAAATGTACTGCGATTTCACAATAGCAGTCCTGCCGAACAACGTAATCCGGTGTACTGGATTGAGCCGGGTAATCAGCCCGGAGTCGGGGCTTTTTACATGATGATGCCGGTCTATACCGGTAACCAGCCGGTGGCGTTACTGAGCTTTGAACAGAACCTGCGGTTAGATGAACTGGTGACACCCGGCGGAGCTGCGGTCACTACATCGATTATCGATGATGACGATCAACTGATGCTCTCGACTGACAGAACAGTCAGCAGCCATATGTTTGATAATCTACCGGATGACAAACAATGGTTTGGGTATCTGGACGGTTATCAGCAACTGGTGCTAAAGCAATCACTCGCGCCCAGCCCGTTCAGCATCATCTATTCTCTGCCCACCGGACTGTTGTTTAATCAGATGAAACTGATGATCATCAATGCGATTTTACTGAACATTTTCAGTGCATTAATACTCATCGCGCTGGCTATGATCTTTGAACGCCGTATGTTATTACCGGCAGAAGATAATGCTGTCCGGCTGGAAGAACACGAGCAATTTAACCGAAAAATTGTCGCTTCGGCGCCGGTTGGGATTTGCATTTTGCGTACCAGCGATGGCAGTAACATACTGAGCAATGAACTGGCTCACAATTATCTGACGTTACTGACCACAGAAGATAAACAACGGCTGACAGAAATTATTGGCGGGCAGCAGGTGAACTTTGTGGATGTGCTCACCGGTTCAAATACCAATCTGCAAATCAGCTTTGTGCACAGCCGTTATCGTAATGAAAACGTGGCTATCTGTGTTTTGGTCGATGTCAGTGCCAGGATAAAGATGGAGCAGTCGTTGCAGGAAATGGCGGATTCTGCGGAACAGGCCAGTCAGTCTAAATCGATGTTCCTTGCGACCGTCAGCCACGAGTTGCGTACTCCATTGTACGGAATTATCGGCAACCTGGATTTGCTGAAAACTCGCGAAATGCCTAAAAGCTCTGAAGCACTGGTCAGTGCTATGACTAACTCTTCTGATCTTCTGCTGAAAATTATTAATGATATTCTCGACTTTTCTAAAATTGAATCTGAGCAGTTAAAAATTGAGCCGGGGGCGTTCTCGCCACATGAAATGGTCGGTCATATCATCTCCAACTATTTATCACTGGTGGTAAAAAAAAGACTGACGCTATATTGCCTGATAGAGCATGATGTCCCGTCTTCGTTGTATGGCGATGCCATGCGATTACAGCAGGTGGTTTCTAACCTGCTGAGTAATGCGATCAAATTTACCCATACCGGCTGTATTATTCTGCATATATATCAACAGCAAGGGTATCTGGCATTCCGTGTTCGTGATACCGGGGTAGGTATTCCGTCACGCGATGTTTTACGCTTGTTTGACCCGTTCTTCCAGGTTGGCACGGGTGTACAAAGGAATTTCCAGGGAACGGGCCTGGGTCTGGCTATCTGTGAAAAACTGATCAATATGATGGACGGTGATATTGAAGTGGAATCAGAGCCAGGTATGGGTAGCCAGTTTACAGTACGCATTCCTGTCTATCAGGGAGTATGGACGGCGACTGACGACGATCTTGCCGGCAAAAGGGTACTACTGATGCTAAAAAATAGTACCTTTGCTGAATATCTGCAGCGGCAGTTGCAGGCCTGGTCGATGATAATCCTGACCAATCCGCAACAACTGACGGCAGATGACATTATTCTCACGGATTGTGACCGCGGAGGAGATGAAGTCTGCAAAGCCCGGATCTGTTTTAGCAGTGAATATACTGACTTCCCCGGAGAGATTCAGCCAGGGGTTTGGGTGATTCCAACATCGATGCCACATGAAATCCCTGAACTGTTGAAACGTATTTTCCGGCCGATCAGTGAAGTGAAACTATTGTCTGAACAGTTATCAGGTAGTGCAGCCGGGGTCAGTAACGAAGATATCCTGATTCTGGTGGTCGATGATCACCCGATAAACCGGATGCTATTGTCCGGTCAGTTACATACTCTGGGGTATCAGGTAAAAACGGCTCAGGATGGCGTAGATGCTCTGAATGTACTGAAGCGCATTGAGGCTGATATTGTGCTCAGCGATGTGAATATGCCGAATATGGATGGCTATAGCCTGACTCAGACGCTACGGGAGATGGGGTTCCGGCGGCCAATTGTTGGGGTTACCGCGAATGCATTAGCCGACGAGAAGCAGCGCTGTTTGCAGGCGGGGATGGATGACTGTTTGTCGAAACCTGTGACCCTGCAGGAACTAAAAACCATTCTTACCGGGTACGCTCAGCAGGTCAGGACCGGACGGTCAACGGGTGTTTGACCGGAGAGAATAGCCCACCTGCCGCCAGGGCAGGGGGCTTACTCGCTTATCAGTCTTTAGGCAGTGTCGCGCTGACAGAAGAAAGATAGTTCAGCAATGCGATATCGTTATCGACACCCAGTTTCATCATGGCTGATTTTTTCTGACTGCTGATGGTTTTGATACTGCGGTTAAGTTTACGGGCAATTTCGGTGACCAGAAAACCCTCGGCAAATAACCGCAACACTTCACTCTCTTTTGGTGATAGTCGTTTGTCTCCGTAACCCCCTGCACTGATTTTTTCCAGCAACTTTGCCACAGATTCCGGGGTATATTTTTTCCCCTTTTGCAGTGCAGCCAGGGCTTTAGGCAAATCAGTCGGTGCGCCTTGTTTCAGTACAATACCTTCAATATCCAGATCCAGTACTGAACTCAGAATTGCCGGATTATTGTTCATGGTCAGAACAATGATGGCCAGGTCAGGGTAATGGCGTTTGATGTACTTGATCAGGGTGATTCCATCGCCGTATTTATCTCCCGGCATTGACAGGTCGGTAATCAGTACATTGGCTTCAAGTTTAGATAAGCTATTGATAAGGGTAGTCGAATCTTCAAATTCACCGACCACATTCACCCACTCCAGTTGCTCCAGAGATTTACGGATCCCGAACAATACAATCGGGTGATCATCGGCAATAATTACGTTTAAGTTATCCATTTTTTTGGCTACCTTACTGCAACAGTGTTTGGACGTAGTGTTCAATATCACTGGTAGTATTTTTAATGTTTAAATCGTTGCGCTCTTTAATAAAACGCTCCAACTGTTCACACAGTGTTTTGCCATCTTCCAGACCCAGCATAGCAAAAACACCTTTCAGGCGGTGAGCAGTCAGGGCGAGCGCAGCATAATCTTTATTATCGAGCTCAAGATATAATTTGTTGACATCATCGGGCACAGTATCCTTAAATATCTGAAAATACTCGGGTTCACTGAGTAATTGTTCCCTTTCTTTTTCAGGAGCATCCTCCATCTCGTCCTTGGTCATTTGTTTTTCAATCAGTGTCAGCAATGCTTCCAACATTGCCTGATTCAGATTGTAATTCACCTTGTATTGCTGTGAGGTGATTGCTGAGTAGCCAGGTTCTGAACCGGTGATCAGCAGTGCCCATCCTGACAGCCTTGCAGGTACATCGGTCACCAGAAAATCGAAGTCCTGACCCGGTACTCTGTCGTCGGCAATCAGGCACTTGGCTCCCCAGAACTCCAACTGTCGGCTGACAATTTTATAGATATCATCAACCACCACATCAACCAATACTGTTATTCCGTCCAGTATCTTCTCTTCTCT
Organism: Tatumella sp. UBA2305; assembly: GCF_002345795.1. Classification (NCBI taxonomy): domain Bacteria; kingdom Pseudomonadati; phylum Pseudomonadota; class Gammaproteobacteria; order Enterobacterales; family Erwiniaceae; genus Tatumella; species Tatumella sp. UBA2305. The sequence goes on along the minus strand of NZ_DDVT01000003.1, from coordinate 36,389 downwards.
GAGAATGGTTGGCTGCTCTACGGGAAGAGATATCAATACACTAAAATGAGTACCGATATCTGGCTTAGAGATAATATCCAGCCGTCCGTTCAAATTCTGGCAAAACTGACGACAAAAAAATAAATCCATACTGTTGGATTTTTCATCGTTCAGCGTGCTGACTTCTCCGCTGAAAGGAAAATCAGCATTTGCCAGCTCATTCTTATTCAGACCCTGACCAGTATCTACAATATTTATCAATAGTCGATCAGTATGTTCCGGGCTTGCGCTAATTCGGACAGAAATTTTGCCCCAACGGGTGGTTCCGAAGGAATACCAGAGCAGTGTCAGCAGAATTTTGCGTAAGATCTCCCGGTCACCGACCCTGACTTCATCCGCCGGACGCAAATTATTGACAATGATCTCCAGACCGCGCAGGTTCATCGCCGGCAGAATCTCCATGGCAATGTCATCCAGCAGTTGCTGAAGCAGGAAGGGTTGCAAATCAGGTGACCATTGATGATTTTCCAGCTGGTTCAGCAGAATAGTATTATCGGTCAGCCTGACCAAATGTTCTGCGGAATCGATCAGCGATTGCCAGACGGAGGAGGGCAGAGAAGACTGCACCTGCTGAATTTGTTGCGACAAATGCTGGAGTGGTTCGCGGAATGCATTACCAATATTGTCGAGTAGCTGGCGGCGCATCTCATGATTCTTATCCAGAATTCGCTGAGCATTTTGCAGCTTCTTATTGACCAGTATCTCACGGTCCTGATTACGGATCATAAAAAAGCAATACTGAGGCGAACACTGACTCTGTTGGTGTCTGACCTCGTAGACTTCATTATTGATAGTCACCTGCAACATGCCCTGAACATTGTCAGACAGGGTAACGATTTTTTGCAGATTGAGGTGTGGGATTAGTTGTGATGCTGTCTCATTGCTGACTACTTCCCTGTGTGCATTAAAATCATAGATAAGGAAACCCAACGGCAGACTTTCCACCATCTCTTTATTCATTCTGCGTAACAGATCAACTTCCGGGTCAGCAGATTTCTCTGCCGGCGCTGGAGCATTCCGCAGTAATATGCTGGCCGTAAGGGAGAGTATCAGCAGCAACAGACACAGGCTTAATGAGAAAGAGAAATGGTGCAATGTGGCGGCGAGCAGAGTCATTAATGACAGGTTATAGGTGACGACCAGCGGAGCGCCGCTCAGAGAAGATGCCAAATTGACCGAAGCGGAGGCCAGATTGACCCGGTCTGAACTACTGCTGCTGTCTGAGTTACCGGATGAATTCTCGATACTGTGAAATACTAAGCGGGAAGCATCAAGTTCAGCGCTCAGCATATCCTTCACTGGCAAATCAAACGCCACCACGGTCGCCAGATGGCCTGGTTGATTAAAGGTGGTTCTGATAGTGAAGTAGTAATCATTGCTGTCAGGCATGTGTCGCAACGCAGAAAAACTCTCACGCTCATCCAGCATATTTGCCTGTTGCAGCATTTCGGCTCTGCGGGCCGATACCAGTCCGGTAATACTTTCACCATTATAGCGGCTAATCATATCCTTTAATGGCAGGGTTGAAATCATCGTTAAGCTGTTGTCCTGGCCATTCAGGTAATACATAGACCAGGTGCTTTTCTTTAATGCCCACAGGGTATCAAGAAAATCAGATGCCTTGCGTGCCCCTGTCAGTGTATTGCTGTCGTGAGAACCAAAAATGAGCGCTTCTGTTCTTTGTTTATCTTCATCGGGTGCATAAATATCCGGGCGTAACCGGGTTTCCTGGATTGTGGCGTTATCATCATTATCACTGTCGGGCGCAGAGTTTTGTGCCTCATAGATTTGCCAGGTGGCAAAACGGTAATTATCAATCCGTAACTGAGCTTCCCGGACAAAGTTTTCCAGAAGAGCCTGCTGATGACGTAACTGGACGCCCAGGCTGTCATAGATGATACCCAGCATAATAGCGACAACAATCACGCTGATAAATATCATTGATTTAAATAACTGGTTAGGCAGCAGGGCAATTTTTTTTCCGAGCATAAAGATACTGGACCTGAGATAAAATGACATTTCACACAGAAGGCGGGCAGTTGACAGTGGCAGTCAGCAGGACATCTCAGACAGCGACTTCGTTACTTTACAAATACCAGACCGGAGGCGGTATAAGCAGGCCCGGAACGATTAGCGTAAACCATGGCTAAAAATATCCTCAATGACCCTGGAAGTAAAGCTAACGGCCGAAATAAGCCCTGATATTTCTTTGCTGTCGGGTAAAATCTGACCTGCCAGCGCGTGGTTTTTTTCTGGATAATAAAATCCGAATAGTAAAGGTTTTTTGGATATTGTTATCAGAAAATACCGAAAAAAACACTGCCATAATTAGGACATCTTCTGCCGATAAACTGTATGCCTGTTCAGATGCTGGCAGCGAATATTTAAAATCAGCTGGCAGGGATAATTTCACCCTGTGATATTTTCACCAATAAATAATAAACCTCTGATGATTAGTCGAAGGCATAGCCAGAATTCAGTGAGATCAGTGCCGTACGGGTAGGTGCCTGTTATCAGGTAAAAAAAAACCGGACACGAAGTCCGGTAGGGAATAATTAAAGCAAAACTCATTCGGGGTGAATGAAGGTAATAATAAAATAAATGATGATAGCAGGAACAATTATATTCCTCTCTTAGCAATTTAATTTATCATTCAGTGCTGTAATTTTTAACATTCAGGCACTATTGAGAACATTTTACTTTTTTGACAAATAGTGCGCAATTCTTTTCATAAATAAACTTTTGGTTGATTTAACCTTTAGTGCTCATTAAAAAAGAACCTGGAGTAAAAAAGTTCTGTGGAATTTACATTTTGAAATTAATCGGAAATAAATTGAAGCAGATTAGCTCTTTTAGTATCATTTAGACGATAGATTATTTTTTGCTCTAAATTAACATGACATAGAAAGCAGTAACTTTACTTTTTATACTATTTTCCTGAGTCGATGTCTGACGTTACGGGTCTCATTCGAGGGTAATTACATGAAGCTTAGCGTTCTTTCACTGATGGTTCCTGCACTGCTCGTTGCAGGTTCTGCCAGTGCTGCTGAAATTTATAACAAAGATGGCAACAAATTAGATCTTTTCGGTAAAGTTGACGGTTTGCACTATTTTTCAAGCGATGATGGTTCAGATGGCGACCAGTCGTACTTACGTTTTGGTTTTAAAGGTGAAACTCAGATCAGCGACCAACTCACCGGTTATGGTGAATGGGAATATCAGGTTGCCCTGAACAATGCGGAATCTGATGGTAGCGCAGATACTTATACTCGTGTTGGTTTTGCCGGTCTGAAATTTGATAATGATGGTTCTTTAGATTACGGCCGTAATTACGGCGTTCTGTATGATATTGCTGGCTGGACAGACGTACTGCCTGAGTTCGGTGGTGATACCTACGGCGCTGATAACTTTATGTTCCAGCGTTCCAGCGGATTACTCACCTATCGTAATACTGACTTCTGGGGACTGATCAACGGCCTGAATATTGCTGTTCAGTACCAGGGCAAAAATGGCAGCTCCAGTGAAAGTGTTAACGGTCGTGATGTGTTAGGACAGAACGGCGACGGATGGGGGATGAGCGCGACCTATGATCTCGGTCAGGGCTTCTCGCTGGGTGGTGCTATGTTCTCCTCTGACCGTACTGACGAGCAGAACACCTATACTACAGGCGGCAACCATATTCTGGGGCAGGGGGATAAAGCTCAGGCTTACACCGGTGGTCTGAAATATGACGCCAATAATATCTACCTGGCCGCAATGTACACCCGGTCTTATAACGCCACCCGTTTTGGCGGGAGTGATTCAACGGCTTATGGTTATGCGGATAAAGCGGATAACTGGGAATTAGTCGCTCAGTATCAGTTTGACTTTGGTCTGCGTCCATCACTGGCATTTGTTTCTTCGCGCGGAACCAGCGTTCAGGGTTATGGCTCTCAGAACCTGAAAAAGTATGTTGATGTGGGTGCAACCTACTACTTCAACAAAAATATGTCGACCTATGTGGATTACCAGATTAACCTGCTTAAAGACAACCAGTTCACTGACGATGCTGGCATAAATACTGATAACATCGTGGCTACAGGCCTGGTGTACCAGTTCTGATATAACAACGGGGAATGGATAGTGTCCATTCCCCGTCTTTTCCGCTGTTAAGTTTCACGTTTACATCCTGCGTTTTTCGACTCCATAGCGATTAAAATTTTCCGCCGCATCTGCATACAATTGCTGATGGCTACCTTCCAGTGCAGATCCTGCCTGGGTAAATACCGCAAACGATAACCATTGTGTCCACAGTAGTTTTGCCTGTTGCCGGACAGAGGAAGTTTTTTTCATCTTTGCACCTCGCCAGTTGTTAATCTTGCGTAATATTCTGTGCAAAATATGTGCCAGCCAATAGCACGGATATTCACGGTACATCCACCGGCCTTTTGTTAACATAGCGCCTCTTTTTAGTGCGCGCCTGCGCTGTTATGGCCGGTGGGTTTACGGCAAGCTTTTTATATTTATTCCGGGATGCAAATTTCATGAACGTTTTTTCCTGCAGGAGTCTGTTGCTCTGTTTAATCCTCGTCTTAGCCGGATGCGATAATTCAGGTTCTTCCACAGAACAGAATCTGATTATGGCCGGTAAGACCATGGGAACTGTCTGGCGGGTATCGGTTGCCGATGTGCCTGCATCCCGCCGTGATCAGTTACAGAAACTCATCCAGCAGCAACTAGATCATGATGATCAGGAGTTGTCCACATGGAAGCCGGACTCGGCTTTATCCCGGTTCAATCAGTATCAGGGGTCTGATCCATGGCCGGTCAGTGAGGCTATGGCAGATATTGTGACAATGGCGCTGCGTATTGGCGCGAAAACTGGTGGAGCGATGGATATCACAGTCGGGCCGTTAGTTAATCTTTGGGGCTTTGGTCCGACAAAAGCGCCGCAGCATACTCCGACACAGGCACAGATCGATCAGGCAAAGGCGTTGACCGGACTGCAACACCTCAAAGTGATCCAGACGTTTAAAGGACAGGCATTACAGAAAGATTTGCCAGGATTGTATGTGGACCTTTCCACCATGGGAGAGGGGTATGCAACAGATCATCTGGCAAGACTCATGGAGTCACAGGGTATCACTAATTACCTGGTTTCTGTCGGGGGAGCTTTGCTCTCCCGGGGGCATAATGCTCAGGGCAACCCCTGGCGTGTAGCCATCGAGAAACCCACTGACCTGGAAAATGTGGCGCAGGCAGTGGTCAATCTGCAGGGGCATGGCATCAGTACTTCCGGGAATTACCGCAATTATTACGAACTGGATGGGCACCGGATCTCGCATATTATTGATCCATCGACCGGCAGGCCGATAGAGCATAAACTGGCCTCAGTCACAGTCATTGCTACTACGGCCAGTGAGGCTGATGGCTGGGATACCGGTCTGATGGTTCTGGGAACCGAAAAAGCCAAAGCACTGGCCCTGAAACAGCATCTGGCTGTGTTTTTGATTAGCCGTGAGGGTGATAAATTTGAAACCTGGGCTTCACCATTGTTTAAAACCTTTTTGATATCCGAAGAGAAATAATCTGCAGAGGACATGATGCTGGACCTGTTTGAAGGTGAAGCGCCGTGGCAGGAGACGCTGGCAGAAGATGCGGTGATCCTGCGGCGTTACGCAAAAGAAGATGATCAATGGCTGTTTAGTCAGATCCTGTCGATTGCCAGACAGCAGCCATTTCAGCATCGGATCACTCCGGGAGGGTTCCGAATGTCTGTTGCCATGACCCATTGCGGGGCCCGTGGCTGGGCGGCCGATTTATCGCAGGAGAAAGCAGGTTCACCCAGGCCACAGCTTCCGGAAGCGTTACGTGATTACGCTTCCCAAACAGCGGCCAGCGCAGGGTTCAGAGGATTTCTGCCTGACTCCTGCCTGATGAACCGCTATGTTGTCGGCAGTAAACTCTCATTACATCAGGATAAAGATGAAAAGGATTTGCGTCAGCCCATAGTGTCCGTGTCACTGGGGTTACCGGCCGTGTTTCTGTTTGGTGGTTTTGAACGCAGCGATCCCACCACCAAAGTGATGCTGGAGCACGGTGATGTGGTCGTTTGGGGAGGAAGATCACGACTCCGGTTTCACGGGATTCAGCCCCTGAAGCCGGGCTGGCATCCTTTGACGGAAGAGTTTCGCTATAATATGACGTTTCGTTGTGCCGGCTGACGGCGGGTCACTGATTGATCCAGGTAAAAACACATTGTCTGGTCAGGGCAAAGCGGGCTTGAAAGCACGTACTCTGCGGATAACGTGTTGAGAGTGTCTCGTCCAGCTGCAGGGTAGCAGTTTGTTGCTGTTCATCAAGAGCCAGTAATCGTACCTGCAGAAAATCAATATAATGTCGAACCTCCGGCCACAGAGCCTTATATAAACTTTCTTTCAGGGAAAATAACAAAGTGGTGGCCTGTGCCAGAGGCAGAGAAAGCGAACTGAGCAGTTTTTTTTCACCATCATCCATTAGAATGTTACTGGTTTCTTCGGCCAGTTCCTGATTCATCCAGTGTTCAACATCAATACCTACGGCCCTTTTTTCGGTATCGGCAAGTGCAAAGACCAGTCCGGCAGTATGCGAAAGTGATGCGGTAAATGCGGAAGGCCAGCAGGGAGCACGATCAGCATCGTTGGTCAGGATAAATTCAGCCACGCCGCATAATGCTGCAATTTCCCGGACCAGCCAACGACTGGCGAGATACTCCGCCTGACGTTTGCGTGCCGCACGCTGAATCGCTGGCGGGCAGGGGATCCTAAGTATAGCAAACAAATCCGGAGTAAAGGCCTGCATATCAAAAGCTGCACAGGCGATGAACGGGGAAGAGGACGTCAGCGCTGCCCGGGTAATAAATTTACCTGCAGGCAGAGCTAACGGATGGCTTACAAACGCCGGAAATTCGGCAGATGATATTGTCATGACTGGATGTATTGTCAGCTTCAGGGGAGCGGAAAGGACCGGCGCTCCCTCCACCGGCGCCCGGATTATAGTACAGCCGACTGAAAATGACTTAACAGATAGCGCTGCCGCCCCTGAGAATCAAAATTATGGGTTGCCAGCCAGGAGTTAAATGCCGGCGACAATCTTTGCCATTCACTGTCGATGATCGAATACCATGCTGTGTCCCTGCTACGACCTTTGTAAACCACAGCCTGGCGGAAAATACCCTCAAAACTGAATCCCAGACGTGAGGCTGCTTTACGGGAAGGGGCATTAAGATGATCGCATTTCCATTCATAACGCCGATAACCCAGCGTTTCAAAAACATGCTTCATCAGCAAACACTGAGCTTCAGTGGAAAGAGGGGTACGCTGCAGTCGCGGGGAGAACATCACATGTCCCACTTCCACCACGCCGTTGCCGGCATCCGCCCTCATCAGAGACAGAGAACCGATAGCTTTTCCTGTCTTGTTATCTGTTACCGCAAAATGCAGCGGATCCTGACTTCGGGCCGCATTGGCAATAAATTGCTGAAATGGTTCGAAAGAATCAAAAGGACCCGCAGCCAGGTAAGTCCACAGACTGTCGCTGTCATCCGAACAGTGGAAAGCCTGATATAACTCTTGTGTATGTCGGTCCGCATCCAGTGGCTGTAGTTGGCAATACTGGCCTGCTAAAGTCACCCGGGAAGGCAATGGCCTTGGCTGCCAGCCATCAATGATCTGTCCAATCGGTTGTCCGTACTGATTGATTCTGTCAGACATCAGTCATTACTCTGTCTCTGGTGGTTCGGATAGTCACTATACCATATCAGTAGCAGATGATTTGAGCAGAATAACAGAGAACATCTGCGAAAATACCGTGAGCTATCTGCTCATCACTCCTGAAGGGATGGTAAACTGACGCTTACAGAAGCCAAAACCGTCATACAGGATCTGAATCCGGGAAATAGTTAATGACTCTTGATGATATGCGCATATTTGTCACCATTGTAAACACCGGCAGCTTTACCAGTGCGGCGGAGCGTTTGATGTTGTCAAAACAGTTTGTCAGTCGCCGGGTGGCGGCACTTGAAACCGGACTGTCCGCTCAGTTACTGGTACGAAATACCCGACGGTTATCGGTCACTGATGTCGGACAGGTTTTTTTTCAGCATGCCAGCCGTATCCTGGATGAGGTCAGGCAGGCTGAAGAGGCTATTTCGTTGCGCCAGAGTCAGCTGGTGGGCAGCTTCAGGATTAGCCTGCCACATACCTACGGGCTGAAACATATTGCGCCGTTGCTTTCCCGCTTTCAGCATCAGAACCCGGCAGTCAACCTGAATATTGAGATTAATGACCGGTTTGTCGATTTAGTGGGGGAGGGATTTGATATGGCGCTCAGAATCGGTGTTCTCGCCGACTCCAGCCTGATCGCCCGCAAGCTGGCTGTTTTACCCATGGTTATCTGTGGTAGCCCGGAATATCTGCAACTGGCAGGACTCCCCGCTGAACCGAATGAATTAGCCAGCCATCGCTGTTTGTTGTACGGAAAAGAAGGTCTGCATGGCTGGAATTTACCGGTTCAGGGGAAAAACCAGTTGTTTCCGGTGAAGGGACCAGTATCCAGCAATAATGGTGAAGTCCTCAGGGAATCTGCAGAAGCCGGGCTGGGGCTGGCTCTGCTGCCCCGTTTTATTGTGGAAGAGGCGATACAGGCAGGGCGTCTCATGCCGGTACTGGCTGATTACACGCCACCGGGACTCACGCTAAACGCCATGTATCCTCAGCATCGCCAGCACAGCCCGGTGATTCGCGCTTTACTGTCATTTATTAGTGAACACATCTCTTCCGAGCCAGTACGTAAGGGCTGAACGCTGCATCACGACAGGCGATAGCCTGTCGAACCAGTCAGCCTGACTTCAGCCAAAATTTTGCTTATCATAGACAAAAAAACTGAATGATATTTCAGGACAGGCTTTGTATCTTATTTTCAGCCGAAAACCCTGATTATTTGGCGGTGTTTTTTTGCATATCACCCTGAAATTCATGTGATTTATATTATATTATTCACTCACATTTTTATGATTTCTCCCTGACTTATCTATGGTGAATACTGAATTTTTACGATAATTGTCAACCTGAGTGTGATAATAAGTAATGTTTAAGAGTATTGATGTTCAGTATGGTTGATGTAAGATATCTTCATTCCGCAGGCAGTCGGATCAGTCGTAAAGGCAGCTGCTTCCGGTTAAGTTACAGGTAAGGTTATGATGTCAGCGCGGTTGAATAAGGCAACGTAAACAATATAGGGCTAAGTTCAATGCAGCACTTTGGTGGGCTCGTTTTCGGGACACATCATTGATGGTAGCGAAAGTAGCCGGAGACTCTGAAACCGGCGACAAGTGATAACTTTGGGAATTTAAAAAATTTTGCTTATAAATACACTTTCCAAACCGGAAAGTCGGGGGATAAGCGCTTTAAAAGGTGAGGTGATAAAATGCAATATCTGTCATTAGAAAAATATCGTAATGGTCTGCTGCTGCTGACTCGTGTACTGTTAATGATTCTGTTTGTGTTATTTGGCTGGCAGAAGCTGACCGGATTTGAAGGGACCATCGGCTATATGGCCTCTGTTGGTGCTCCGTTACCCTCTGTGGCTGCAGTGATTGCGGTAGTGGTAGAACTGGGATTTGGTATTCTGATTATCCTCGGCTTTTATACCCGTCCGCTGGCGATTATTCTGGCCATTTATACCGTTGCGACTGGTTTGTTGGGTCACCAGTACTGGCATATGACAGGCATGGAACAGTACGGTGCGATGATTAACTTCTACAAAAATATCAGTATTGCGGGTGGCTTCCTGGCGCTGGCACTGGCCGGACCTGGTAAATATTCGATTGACCGTAAATAATTTCCAGTTCTGAGATTAAAACCGGGGTATCCCCGGTTTTTTTTACCTAAAATAACGGGAGAGAGATAATGCAGCCGACTAATTTGTTGCAGCTCGAAAAACGCTGGCGTCATTATCGTGAACCGGTGTTGCTGGCAGCCTCCGGAGGAGCGATTGATACTATCAGTTTTATTGCGCTGTTTGGTCTGTTCACCGCTCATGTGACCGGCAACCTGGTGGTGGCCGGCGCCTCTCTTGCTGGCAACAGTGACGGTATTCTGGCTAAATTAGTGGCCATCCCGGTATTTATGTTGGTGGTGGCAGTGACCACCCATATTATTCAGTCCAGAAAAACATTAAGTGCCGGTTTACTGGCCAGCTTATTTGGTGCTGAGATTCTGTTACTGGCATTATTTGCCCTGGCAGGGTTACTTTATCAGCCGTTTGCCGATGCCGGCGATATCCATGTGCTGATTGCAGGTATGTTAGGGGTGATGGCCATGGGGATACGAAACGCCACCAGTCGTCTGTTACTGGCTTCGACCAGCCCAAGCACCATGATGACGGGAAATGTAACTCAGTTGACCATTGATATAATGTCGTTGATTAAAAACCCTGGTCCGGAAAACCGTGCGAAACTGGTAAAATCATCGACATCGGTGGCTGGATTTACAATTGGGGCAGGGGCAGGAGCAGTGGCCTACATCGTGGCGGGCTTCTTTAGTACACTGTTGCCGATTCTGTTGATTGCGGTTGTCGCGGTGTGGGAAATCCGCTATATGCTCTCGCAGTCAGCGCCCGGTCCTGTCTGAAGAGTTCCCGCCGGACAACCGGCGGAAACCCTTAAAATTCACTCACCAGCCACATATCTGATTCATCGAACATCTCTTCGAGCAAACGGTTGAGTTTTTCACGATCACTTTTGCTGGCATCGCTATTCAGCCCATTGTTTTGCATGGGCTTTACCCTAACTTCCGCCTCCGGGAAAATATGGTGTACCCGGCGGGTCAGTTCTTCCAGGATGATCTCTCTGGCATTTTCCAGACCAGCGACATTGCGTTTATCGTACACTAATTCTACAAACATAATTGCTGCACTCATAACTGGATGTATAACCAGTAATTTAGCAGTTAGCCTGACAATATGCAGCAATTTTTTATGTGGCAGATAAAATTATTGCTGTTGATGCCTGCTGGCGAGCAAAGTCAGACAGTCCGTGTCAAAGAAGGGAGCTCAGAGTGCTATACCCAAAGGTACAGGGATATTCTATGCTGTAAAACACAGTATATAAAAACCGCGGGCTAATTCTTAGACCCATACGGCATCCTCTGTATTCGGCAAATTTCTCAGGTTGATACCGTAAGACCGGATGACTTTTCTGCCAGAAGATGATGGGGTGGACCTCAGCGATTTTTCCAGGGGCGAGTGACTTTAATCCTCTGTTAATCGCAGGCATAAAAAAGCAGCCATAACAGGCTGCTTTTTAAGGGATTATTTGGTCGGCACGAGATGGGTTGAATTTAGCTTGTAAGTGATTGAATTATAAGTTACTGATTGGGTTCAATGCTGAAACCTAGTCCCAAATCTAGTCCCATAGATAATTCTTACCCGTATTTTCCATCATTTTTATGCCTCGGTATATCCATGCCATCCAGTGAGTAAATTCCCTCATATTTTTTATTGGTTAGATCCCCACGGTCAGCCATCGAGTAACAACATCCCCGTAATATCCCCGTCAAACCTTGCAGTAATCTTATCGCCTCCACGGGGTAGGATAGTCAGTTGTCAGTTCACTACCTTTTTGCGTGGTGTGTCGGCGGGGTGGCGGTCGTTTTTATCAACGGAATCAGCCAACTCAATTTTGAGCCGGGTTTTAAATGTGCGCTAAACACACAATAAGAAAGCAAGGATTAGAACTGCGCTACCGTTACCCGAATTATGGGTATCGCCCTATAGCCTGTATGAGCCTCCGATTTCGGTGCTTCCTGCTCTGTGCGTTACTAACCGTAACTCTCAGAGAACGAGCTAAGGCAACATCCTGCCTTTGCCAATCTCATTGGCTATCAACTAACAGGGTAAGCAATATTTACTCAGTCCCTGCTTTGGATCACCAGCTAACAGGGTAACTATCGGTAACTCTGTTGTGAGACTCTGCGAGTGGTTGGCAAGCTACCGGAATCCCGGTATTACGGAAGTATCGTAAATCTAACTACGGAATTTTCGCAGTTATGCTCTAAGCCCGAATCAGGGCTTTGCTACCGTTACGGGAATCCCCGTATCAATACCCACAAATTAGTGGTTTTGCACTTTACGGATAAAACTGCCGCCTGATTTGTCGGTAGGTGGTGAAGCTACAGAAATAGCTTCGCTGTCTTACGCTGTCTTACAGTGCTAAAATGTCGTTCTGTCTCCCTCATGCTGGTGGTCATAATGAGCAAGTCCCTGTCTGTAACCTTCCGTATTCCTGCTGAACTGGTTGAATCGTTCTCCTCTGCTGTGAGTGAGTCCGGCGCTGACAAAACAGCATGGCTGATAGACGCTGTGCGGCAGAAGTTAGGCCAGCCAGAAAGTAATCCCGATCACCGGATTCTGTCACTGGTTGAGCGCATGGAAACGGCGGCCGCTGCGTTGATGGGTGGTAAACAGGGCATACCTCCGCGCCTCTACAATGAGACTGCGGTGATTCAGATAGTGGCCGCCACGATACAGGAAGGTTTCGATAACGGCCGCATTATCGCGGAACGGCTTAATGAGGCCGGTTATCAGACGAAAGCAGGTAAAGCATGGGATAAGGACATTTACAGCGCGTGGAAGCGTCAGAAGGGAACCGCTACGAAAATAGCGGCGGTCATTGGGTGAATGATTAGCGGGTTATTATGGTCAGACAGGGTATATTTTATGGTCTCTCTCGTACCATATGAGATAGAAATGGCCTCTTAGTTCAATTCCCCAAGCTCGTTTTTTATTGCCCAGTCGAAACCGAAATATAGTTTCAAATTCGTCTAGCTCTAAATCAAACCAGCGTTGAATAGCCTCGTCACACAAATCACCTATATTATGGTCATGATGCATAAGGTGACTTGTATCTGAGACCATGCGCTGTATTTCTGCCCAGTCTAACCCTTCGAGGTTGTTCAGATTGCTTGTTATAGGGTCTAACCATTCCTCGTCAGACCATTTCCTAGGCTCGGTTAAGTCATCACCACATCGCCAGCTCCAGCTCCCATCACAATCAGCGCTTCTAGCGCACCATGTCATTTTTAAGCCATATCTTGAACCGCTATGGTTTGATATGGGTTGTTTTGGGACTTCGAGGGATCCAAGAGTTGAGCCAATTATGGGGGTTTTGCCTGTATCAGGTAGAAATTCTATTTTTGGCGTGTTGGATACATATAGTTCTTGGTGGGAAGCTGCAAGCCGTACTGATTTTAATTTTTTCTTATCAGCTTTGGCCTGCTTTCTTTCTTCACGCGTGAGTTTTTGATTCATTTACAGCGATGAATAGTATTCAGCCATGGATGCTTTGCTGATTATGTCTGAGCACGAACTCATTGGCTCCAAATCACCTCTAGCCTCAAGCCAAGGTGCCTCTTTGTGCGTTAGATTACTGAGCCACTGAGCGGTTTTATCACCATAAAATTCCAGGACTTTATCTATGGTTTCTTTGTGAGCATCACTCAAAGCGGATGTATCACCATCACGGAACAGTGAACTATTTACTTTGAACATCCCCCGGTGTTTGGCGTATAAGCACTTGTTCACCGGACCATTTGCCCACGCTTCAAATTCTTCTGGAAAAATTTCGTCCTCGTCCCACACCAGCGCCCAAGCCTGACTGTAATAAGCCAGCTTTTGTAATTTCATTGATGTGATTTCGCCAGTTTTTTCAAGGATATACTTGGCGGCGTCGATTACGCTAGCCATAGCTAACTCCCACTTTTCAGAGTAATATTTATCTATTAGATAATTAGTCTACACGTGGTTGCTAGCTTCCAGCAATGACTATAATAGTTATAAATATTAATGTTTCGTTAAGTTTTGCTTAAAATTTAGCCTCGGGATTTTATCTTGGCGGGCGTGGCTTCTTCCACTGATAGGGCTGCGCTTCCATCGTTCGGCGGTATCGCTCCTTTGCTGCCAGGGCGTTTCTAATCTCGTTCCTGACCGTGTACAGCGTGTGCCTGTCCAGCTTCTCTCCCTGTATACGGGCCATCTGTAGTAAGGTCATTTCCAGTGCCTCACTGTCTAGCATGTCATCCCTCCGGTTATCATACCTACTGCGTACCTGGCTGCTAACACCAAATCTTTGCATGATGTCAGGTTTTATTAACCATTCATGGGGTAAGGCGCTTCCGCTCTTCCTGCCATCGGCGATAACCTGCCAACTGCCGGGCTTTACCTTCCTCTGTCTTTGCGCCGCTACTGGCTCCCCCGTGGTATTTGCATCTACCGTTTCGGTAAATATCTTTCCGTTTACAGGGTGTCCCCGCTCTGGTCTTTGCTTCACATCGTAAATCGGTCAGGTCATCGGGCATTGGGTCGTGCGTTGGCTTGTCGTGGTGTCTGTAGCCATTAGCAGCCCATCGCTTAAAGCTTTCATCACTGCGTTGATAATACTGCTGTAGCCTTTTAACCTTCCCGGCTCTGCTTTCCATCTGTTCGGCCTCAGTGGTAACTAATCGTGGTAATTAATTGTGGTTACTGGTTACTATCCCGCGCCAGCTTCTCAGCGATTGCCTGCCTGACGAATTCTGCGCGGTTCCTGCGGCACGGGTGGGATATATCGCCGTAACGGTGAGCGCCTATCAGGTCATCAACCTGTGCCACCAGCTTACTCTCAACTGTCACGATTAAACGTGTAGTTTCTACACCATTAAAATACCGGTTCGTGTTCTTTTTCTCGCTGGCTGGCATGGTTGCCCCTTTTATGGACTCAATAAAACATCAAAGGCAGGATTCTGCCTATGACCGGAATGGATAACCTGTTGATTTTGTTCCAAAGCATTTTTTAGTGCTCTGCTGCCTCGCGCCCGTACTGGTGCCTTAATCATCAAAGGCAGTTACTGCTAACGTGCCGCTAAATCATCAGATACCGTATCAAGTGCGTTTCTCAGTGCCTGACTGTGTGGGAATGTATACCCGGTGCGCCGGTGTTGTCTGGCTTCGATAGCCGCCGCCGTTCCGTCCGGTCTGTCTCCGGCGATTTCATCCATCAGGGCAGATATAACGGCAACGTCTGTCCGTGAGTCATCATTATGCTGGTGGGCTAACTGTGCCCGTAACCGTGATAGTGCGGATTTGGTTATCACTGGTCTTTCTCCCATTTCACACGGCGCGGATCACCTACAGGATATTCTTCCTGCCAGGCTTCGCCACCATTCTTCCCGAACGGTATATATGACCTGCTGGCGACGATAATTTCTCCCTCAGGTCCTGTATCTATGCCCACCAGCACAAGCCCGCTGATCCTCTCTTCCGGTGAAAGGTTACTTAACTTCGATTTCAGGTCATCCAGCGTTTTACGCATTGTCATTCATCATCTCCTGAACCTGCTGCTGTAGCTCTGCCAGCTCGCGGCGCATCTGGTCAATTTCGGCGACACGGGCGACACTGGCGGCTGCGTTAATGATTTGAGTACCAATATCAGGGGTAACTTCGCCTTTACTGATTGCGGCAAGTACAGACACGCTGAAGCGGGTTAAATCCGTGGTGTCTGCCATAAACTCGACTGTTGGAAGTGTAGCTTTGCTCACCGGGTCGCAACGGTCTGCCCATATCTTCAGGCAGGCTGTATCACCGGCTTTAATGCCTTCAGTAATCGAATCCATCGCCTCCGGCGTAAGCTCCATCAGTTGCCGCCGTATCTCCGCGCCTTTGCCTGGCCTCCCGTTCGGGTTTCCTGATTTCCCTTTCTGCCAACGGGTCGGGTGCTTTCCCTGTTCTTTCCTGCTATCAGGAGTCATGAATATTCCTTAATAAATCGTGGTAGCTATTATTCCATCAGGTAAAAGATATTCGCCTTATCACATCTTTCTCGGCTCAACGTTCTCGGCGGGTTCTCTTTGGTAAGTAGTTCTAGTGTTGATTGTCCGGCGGTCGTGAATAGCTTATACATCCGGTCGGTTACTGTGATTGAGTCGGGTAGTAGCGTAATGATTGAGTTATCGTAATCACGAGATACACCTGTGAACTGTAGGCCTGTTACCTTCATCCGGTCGCCATTTATATTTGACTGATAGCGGTCAAGGTGAACACTAAAACCTCCGCACTGAAAAGCATTAGCTGATAGTGAGTACAAGCCAATAAGTACGGCAAAAATACTTTTCATGCCTCCAGCTCCTTTAAAATGTTAAATCCCCGGCTCATGGAAGGGAACATGCAAAAAAGCATTCGGATTGAAGCGGGTGACAGATAATCACTATGTTCAGTCATTTTAGCCAGGGCGATAACCTCCCACCAATAACGCTTTATCAGTGCTAAGGAAATCGTATGCGCTCTGCCGTACATAGCGATCCTCTCATCCTCAGTGGCTCCTGATAGCCGATACTTATCGAGATATTCCCGGATGTCTGAATAGTCACCTTTCCCAGTCTTTTTCAGTAATTCATCTGCGGATTCACCTGTGTAAATATGCTCTGCCATAACCCCTGCGAAAAGAATTATCAGGCGGATAAGTATTTCGTCCTGACCATGAACAACACTATGAAAGCAGGCAGCCCGGCAACCTTCAGCGATGTTACCATTTGCTCCCTTTGCAACCCCGAATTCATCAGCCAAAACAATCTCAACATCATTAGCACCATTCAGCCATGCTGCAATAGCGTGACCCGCCTCATGAACGGCCATACGCCGATCCCATAACGGTTCCCTGCTGTTACGAATAATACGTCCCTCATTCATCGCTTAACCCTGCCAGTGCTATATCCATCAACTGGCGGGCAATGACGTGGATTGTAGGGGCGATGTTCAACGGGGACTTGCTCCGCTCCTGCTCCTGTATGGCTTGCAGTGCGGCGATTTGTTCGCGGCTAAGAAGTACCGGTTTTAGTGTCGCTGTGTTCATGGTTATTTGTCCATATTGGTTATATATACAGTTATTATAATCCCAATATGTGCAATGATTAACCTGCTTATGCCGATTTTTGAAACAATCTTATGATCGGTTAGATCAAACATTCTTATCGTCAGACACAAAAAAGCCGGTGTTACCCGGCGTTTGTTTGTTATGGTCTGTCGCCTTTCAGTCTGAACGCGCTACCATTCGGCCTGCTTAGTCCCATTCTGTCCTGTGTGGCGGTGGCTGCGCGGGTCACATCAGAGAAATTATCTACCGTTACCTTGGGCGGATTGACGTTCTCCGTTAGCTCGGCGCGATGTTTGATTATCCATTCCCGCTGTGCGTCCTGTTTGCAGTCGTCCAGTACAATGAGCCATCGTGACAATGCTCGGCGGTAGAGTCCGGACTGCTCCAGTTTTTCCGCCTTATCATCCCTTACCATTGTAAACCGCCTTAATAGCTTCCACTTTATCCTGCGCCACAGCCTGTTGCTCCGGTGTGACTTCTCCACATGGCACCCCGTTCATGTCGTACCGATGCCCACCAGCCGCCAGTGCTTTCTGATAACGGTAATTTGTCGTGTAACGTGCCAGTGCTGATTTAATCTGACCAATACCGAACGTTTCCCCGCGCTCTGTCAGGCTGGACACCATATCTGCCAGTATTCCAACTTTAAACGGCTTCGGATCATCTTTGCTCAGAAGGTCAGGGAAAAGGTCTATCAGCCTGAGCATCAGATTATGTTTGTGACGTGCGTTCTTCCTGGCTCTCTTGCTGCTCTTTTTGCTCGCCTGTATGGGCGTCTGCGGGGCTTTCTCTGCCTCTGCTGGCTTCGGTGCTGCCTTCCGGTTGAGGCTTAATGTCGTGCGCTTCTGCTCGTTCATAATTAAAACCCCGGTTAATCGTCAAAATGTGGCTGCTGGTAAATATCCCATCCGGGCGCGGCGTTCTGTGGCTGGCCTGACTGTTGCGGGCTGCTGGTGGTCTTTCTGCCGCCTGGCCTGACTGTTTTCGCACTAACGATACTGTCAGCGATAACCTGCGGCTGTTCTTTCTGTACGCCATCCTGACCTGACCACTGGTTAAGCTGCATATTCCCGGCAACGCTTATCATATCGCCCTTCTGGTGCTTTGCCAGAATGTCAGCCTGAGTACCGAAAGCGACTACACCCAGCCAGTAGGTCGCCTCATTGTTCTGTGCCGTGTGGCAGGGAAGTGCCACCGCCAGCCGTGCCATTGCCATACTTTTACCGTTTGCTGTGGTGCGGGTCTGTGGATCTGCTACTAATCGCCCGTAGGATGAAATCTGTGCGGTCATAATTATTCCCCTTTGTATTCGCTGTACCCAAGTTTGATTTTTAACCCGGAACGTAAAGGCCATTGATAAGCCATAGCACCGGTAGAGTGATTGCCGTCATCGCGCTGGGCTTGGGCTGCCGTCCAGTGGGCGGCATATTCAGTAAATTCTATCTGTGACGCCTGCCTCATCCAGTGGGTCAGCATCCTTAGCGTCATTTGCAGGCTTTGGATGTCGCCTTGTAAGGCGCATCGGTCTGTAAAGGATTTCAGTGATTCGCGTTCCTGATAGGTCATTTTCTGGCTTGATTCTGTGCTCATTGTCAGCCCTTACTTGAAATTTACCCCCGTGGGGAAAAGTTTTGGTGCCTCAAACTGTTCACCTGTTCACCAAACCCCCGTAAGCCTTGCTGTGCCTGGGTTTGAAGGGTGAATAGTAGTGTTCACCAACTGTTCACAAGTGTTCACCCATCCAGCGAAATAAACTTAAAAAGGTGAACAGTGGTGAACACTTGGTGAATAGTTAAAGAGTAAGTGTTCACCCTGTTTTCATGTTTTAAATCATTTAGTTACCCTAAAAAGGTGAACAGGTGAACACTTACCCCCCGGAAAAGTTTCCTACGGGTAGTCTGAATCGTCTTTGGTTCGTGGTACGGCAGGCAGCCAATCATCCGCGCTTTCGGCTAATTCCATGTTGTACCGGATGCCAGCTTTCGTCTTTGCCTTTTTGTATTCTGCCCCGTACTCCTTCATCACCTTCGGGAAATCCGAACCGAAACGGGTTAGCGTTAAGGGGCGTTCGAACCCGTGCGCGTCCATATAGGCAAGATAAGCGTGGAACAGGTAAACCCTCGGCGCTCTCGGTGAAATGTTCAGGTTTCCCATAAACATCCCGACAGCCTCGCCCAGCGCGATGATATGCCCGCAAAATCCATAAAGCGGGTCAGTGTGGCACTTCACGCTCATTGCCTCCTGTGACTCTCTCTGCTCGATAAGGAGCCTTTTGGCTTTGTCCTGGTCGGCAAATGTTGTTAGCAGGTGGCGGATCACAACAGGGATTTCCCGGCGAATTTTTGCCGCCAGTTCCGGGTCTTTATCAGCATCCGACACTGGAATGTTAAACGGAAATATTACCCGCCGTCTGGCAATGCCTCCGTTACGCTCGGTAAAGGTCATCGGCTCGTTATTGGTTGCCAGCACAACGGCGTTAATCACGGCTGAGAATTGCTTCTCATACTTACCGTCGATCTCCACGGCATCCCCGCCGGTAATGGCCTTAATGCCGGAACCCTCCCCGACATACCTTGTCTGGTCTGGCATCAGGATCAGGCTTTTTCCTATCAGTTGCGCCCGTCCCCGTGCGGTGTCCAGTGTCACCATACTTCCGCTGGCAGTGTTGTGTTCGCCTGCCAGTGTGGTAGCAATGCCACTGAAAACAGATTTTCCGCTGCCTCCTTCTCCGGTAATCTCGATAAATAGCTGCCAGTCACTGCGGTTCGCTAACACCATGAACAGGGCAGCTTTAATCCGTTCTGCCTTTTGTCGGTCTCCGGCTGTGGCGTGATTCAGCCACTTCGTGAAGTTGGGCGCATGAGTGCTGATAGTCTCTGCGGCGGCTGGTTCGGTGTAGGTGATCCCGTTGTGGTTCATCAGCCAGTTATCCGGGTTGTGCGGGCTAAACGTCTGTGTCACCAGGTCGTACACGCCATTTTCAAAACCTATCAGATTGTCTCGCGGCTCACCGATAGCGGTTAACTGTAGCTTCATCGTTCCCACAACGGACTTTATGCCTTTCTCTGTGTAGTCGGCTTCATGGTCTTCAAAAATCTGAACCATTGCCCGTTCAATTTCACTGTCAGAGACCTTAATCCAGGCGCCGCGCTCGTAGCTGTATACCGTCTGGCTTTCAGGGTTTACAGCCAGATTGTCCCACTGCGCGGACAATAAGCGGGCTTTTTGATTAGCAGGCATTCGGGCAATATCACCACCTGTTTTGCGACTGGCCTCTTTGCCGCCGTCAATCACCTGTAGCTTCGCGGTCATGTTTTCCCCCTGTGGCTGGTACAATCCATCGTTAAATGCTGCTGTAGCCGTTTCCAGTCCGTACTGTTGCCGGTAGTCGTCCCAGTCTGCTTTATGGTCGCCAGGCGGTAGTGTCACCCAGCCAGACACAGCCTGTGCCGTTCCTGTCGCTGCCAGTTTTCCCGTGTTTGGTTCGTCATCGTGATAGTCGTTATCTGCGGCAATGATGATTTCCGCCTGCGGATATTTCCCGCGCATCACCTCAGCCACAGGCAACAGATTGCCTGCGTCAATGGTTGCCACTGTTAAGGCATCAGGGCGCATCAGGTTAACGCTTAACGCTGTGGCGTAACCTTCGGCAAGGATGACGGCCTGCGGCTGCTGTGGTGCGTTTACGGCGTGATATGCGCCTTGCTTCGCTGAACCGTACAGGTGCTTTTTACTGCCTGTCTTTGAGATAGTCTGTGCTGCAACAATAGTTGCATCGGTATCTGTCAGGGGGAGAAGGATTGATCCATCGGGCAGACACTGAGTAATCACGCCATTCAGCCCCTTCGCAATCAGGTATTCAGACTCGCCCTCAGACGTTAATCCGGATAACCTCTGATACTCAGCACTGAAAGCCGTCCGGCGCTCTGCCTCAGATTCTGCCTGCTGCTGCCGGTATTTATGTTCCCGCTGTTGCCGTTGCTGTGCCAGTTGCTCACGCCTCTGGCTGGCTGATTTCTGGTCTGGTTCGGCTGTCCGGTAATCAATACCCAGCACATCAGCCACCAGCTTTGCGGCCTCTGTGGTGTCGCACTGATTAACTCTGCGGATCAGGTCGAGGCCATCACCTGCGCCACACTGATTGCAGATAAAGCTACCGCGCCCGTTGTCATCGAACCGGAACCGGTCTTTGCCGCCACATGCCGGGCAGGGTGAATGTTGACGGGGTGATTGAGGAACACTGACAGCCAGGCCAGCCATAACATAAGGCCAGTTACCCGCCGCTGCGGTGGTCACTTCGCGGATAAGGTCGATATTACGCATGTCTGCCCCCTGCGACTGTTGAACCCATATCACTAACCATGCTTTCCCATATCCCGCGCCCGACGTCTGTCAGGCACTTACCGTTAATGCATCGGGTCAGTAGGGCAATGCCGATATTTTCCCACTGTGCCGCCGGATAGCTTTCTTTCAGGGCTTCCAGCGCATAACCGTCTATCATGTCGCGCATCCCTTTGATGCCCCCAATCAGCTCTACACGGACAGTCTCACCGTTTGCTTCAATCGTGAAGTGCTCGCCATTGCTGGTGGTGGTCACATGGTCATACAGTGCCGCTGCGTATTGGTTAGCCAGCGCATTGAGCCGGAAATTCTGAGTAATCATGATTTAAGTCCCTTTAATTGAGGAAATTCCAGCCCTGCCATTTCTTCATCGGCTTTGTCCATTACTTCCGGGACGCCGTGTAAAAGGGTCAGAATGGCGGCGACTTTGTTTGCTTCTTCTGCGTCGCGGGTAAATTCCAGCCACATGGACAGGACAGACTGCGCCTGCTCAACCTGACGGGCAGCGTCTATCAGTTGGATAGTCATTGCCCGCGCTCCTTATCTACCCGTTCCTCTATCAACCATGAGGACACATTGCCGGTTAAGCGGCGTAGCAGGGTAAGTATTGCCTGTGCCTCGCTTTCACATAGCGGTGTATCAATACGCTCCCACATTAAAAGGATTGTTTCGGCCTGCTCCGCCATTTCTGCGACTTGTTCTAGGGTATGATCCAGGCTCATTGTCCGCGCTCCTTCTCTGCTAGTTCTTCGATAAGCCAGGCTGCGATATTGCCGGATAAGCGCCTTACCAGTGTCGCCATTGCTGATACCTCGCTTTCTGCCATGCGGCGCGGGTAGTCCTCCCACATCCTGCAAACGATTTCCGCCTGGTGCGCCATTTCAGTGACTTGTTCTAGGGTATGGTCGCGGCTCATTGGCATCCCTCCAGCGTTTTGGCGGCGATTGACTCGGCAAGGTTTAACAGTTCAAGTTGTAACTCGGTTTCTTCACCACTGGCAGTAAGCCACTGTGCGGCAGATAATAGGCTTTTAATTTTGCTCAGGGCATCAATAGCCCTGATACCGTCATTAATGGTTATCACTTCACTGCCTCCAGTCCGGGAATAGTTAACTGAATAAGAGCGGTAATGCGTTTGATGGCTGGGCGTAATACCTTCAACTCGCGCTTACGCTGTGTCATTTCTGCGCTGCCGTGCTTCCCGTGTCGCCAGTGGGATTTGTGCTCTGCTGCTGCCAGCACGTTCTGTGCTTCCTGTAACGGCATCGCTTCCAGTTCCTCAATGCTCGGAATGAGGACGGGGCGAATGTCGGAGAAATGCGGGTTAGGACGAAAGTAAGCCTCTACCAGTTGCTCTTGAATCTGCCATGACAGTTCATCAGTGAATGGCTTAACCAGTAGCAGATAGCCCATTTCAGTGATAACAATCCCGCCTCTGGTGTGTTTAGGGAATAGGTCATCAATCAACTGCCGACGTTTAATGCCCTCAGTTGGTTTTTCGCCTTTCGTCTGCCGACGTTTAACGTCGTTGGTTGTTTTTAACTCGCTGCGGATTTCGTCGGTGTTCAGATCAAAGTAATGCTTACCTTTGGTGAAGCGATCACGGTGGCGGCGAAAGGCTGCGGAGGCTGTGCCGTTCGTGCGTTGGTGCGCCTGGTCAATCATTGCGAAAGTCACAACACGCTGGCCTTTGTACTCCACCATCGGCAAGTTTTGATTGCTCAGGGTGATAGCGTTCATGCTCGCACCTCCTTGGTTTTGGCAATGCGAATCTGAGTGAAGCCTTCCTGTTGGGCTTGCTTCATTGCGTGGGCGGTGGCGTGTTTAACGTCAGAGGAAACAATCTGATAATTAATCCCTACGGTCAGGCCACGCTTATTAACGGCATAGCCGCGAACGTCAAAGTAATTACGCATGGCGCGCCTCCTCAACTTCCGAACCGTCCAGCCAGTGATACAGGTCGGTAACAGCTAGGCGCATCATGTCATTCAGCGCGATCAGGGTGCGTTTCTGATTCGGGCAGTCCTGAGCAATAACGCCATCAATGACGTTAATCACATCAAGTAGCTTTTCGGCCTTATCTGTCAGGTCGCACGGTGATTGATATAATTTACGCATGGCTTACCTCCTGGCGGATTCGGCCTGCAAAAAAGCAGATGTGATCTTTTGCCAGTGTTCGCCGTGCTTCGCGCTCTGTAGCTGCTGCGATATGGTGAATTGTGGCTTTGACGGTCGGGCAATCCCGGCGAACTGCGGCGATAATCCAGACGAATGACACCGGGTCAGTGCCTGAATTTTGGGTGAGCGAGTGCCGCCCTTGCGGGTGTGTGGTATTCTGCATTACAGCTTCCTCGATACTTTCGCTATCGGTGGTTGTTAGCCCTCGTTCGGTACTGGTAATACCGTTCGGGGGCGTTTCTTTTTCAGGCCGCATTGTGTTAGGGTACGTGCCTGTATCTATCAATCCTAACTCTGTGGGTACGTACATGTCAACGGTTAAACGTGACGTTAAAAAATCTGTATCAGGGAAGTCTCCAACCTTCCAGATAAGGATCACTCCCGAACTCAAGGCACAATTTGAGGCTGCGGCATCGGCTGAAAACATGAGCCTTGGTAACTGGCTTAAAACGCTTGGACGTAAAGAGCTTGAGCGATTAGGTATTGAACCAAAGGGCTGATAACCATTGGCAGTAGTCGAAAGGGTGGCATTCGCAGTGCTGCCCTTTTTTTTGGCCACAACAGAGTTATCCCCTCGCGTAGTGATGATGGGAAAACCTTCCCCCTGAAAACCACCAGCTACGGAAAATCTTTCCCCGTGCCGTTGTTTACATACGGGATTTAAGCGCATGTAAGACTCAATCATCGGCCGAACATTTGGCTGATGAGCACTAAGTTTTACTAAGCACTGAGCCAAAAATTTGGCTGAGAAACTACCTCCAGTACATCCCTGAGATTGAGGGATGTAAAACAGGCCAGCCAGTGAAGGGGATTTACTCTGGACGGTGATCATCTGTCACCTCCACATACTCAGCCTTGAATTTCTCCAGTGGTTGCTGGCATGGGTGCGGATAACCTTCACGCATAAACACGACACAGCCAGCACTCATACCCAAAGGCGTGACAATGTGCCCGTGGGAGTCTTTAAAGCGGCGCTTTGGCTTTTGTATAGTCATTAGTGCGCTCCCAGACGTTTGGATAACCAACGCTGTGACAGGCGCGATAACTCAGCTTTACGGTCGTGATACTCCATCCCCATATCAATCAGGGTGATATTGGTGCTTTCCAGATAGGACAGATGTTCCAACTGCTCCGCTGTCATGTGGTCGCGGGCGCGGTCTTTCGGGTGCCCGTTCATCTGCGCCCACTTATTGGCAGTAATTCCACCCAGAGCAATGCGGCTGATCATGTTACTTTCATTGCTGTAGTGCCGTTGCAAGGTATCTTTTCCCTGTTCAGCTCGGGCAGCATCCAGTGCCTGACACATTGGCTTAAAGTTACTGGCGGCACTGATACGGGCTTTAAGCTGCTGACGATAGCGGGCGGCAATTTCGGGAACACTGCGCTGCAATTCTTCTTCGCACTGGATGAAATATTTACGGACTGCCCGGCCTTGCTCGGTGCGCTCAACCATCGCCAGTTCTTTAGCCGTGTTGGTTGTGATCAGGTAATCATGTTCAAGTTGCTGCCTGGCTTTTGTGCTCGCCCGATTTGGCGTGCTCAAACTTTCGACAAGCACATAATCTTCACCAGCAATAAAGCCATACTGACCGATACGCCCCTTAATCCAGTTGGTGAAGTCACGGCCTACACCTAAAGTTTTATGAAGTGCTTTGGCGCTGACAATATTGGATTCACGCCCGCCAATCTGACCGGAAATAACCGGGATGAGGTCAGAGAAAACGTTATTACTAATATCGCTAAATCGATGTTCAGGCTGAGGGGCGGCCTCAGAAGTTAATCTGATATTTTTCATTTTTAAGGCTCCGTTATTTCAGGTTGGCAGTGTTCGGGAACTGGTTAATAAGCTGCTGCGAATACTCAGACGGCAGGCGACATTCTCCACGCTCTGTACGCCAGCGATTCACCAGCACAACGGCGCGTTCTGCGGCCTTGCGGTCAGCAATCCGGTAGCTGGTAAAGTTGGTGCTGTAGCCGTGGCGGGAAATGTATTTGACCGGCTCCCCGGACACGTCCACGCCATACTGATTACGGAGTTTGGCAACGTCAGTATGTAAACAGGTGGTGTAAAACTGCTTGCCTGTGCCGTTCTTTTCAAAGTCCTCAAACGTGCTGGCGTTAGTGTCCAGTGCGGTGATCCCGTTCGGGTGGGTCAGCATGTAGCCTGTGAATGTTTCAATCTTATACGGCGGCTTGATATTCAGAGGGGCAGGTGTAGAATCAATCCCGCGAATATCTGAATCAGCCACCTGTGCCGGGTGGTTTTTTTTCATCATCAGATAGCCCCCACGCTGTCACGTTCTGCAATGCGCTCGTTAAGCCACGAATCCACTTCATCAGCAAACCATCCCAGACGGCGTAAACCAATACGAAAACCACGCGGAAACTCGCCAGTGTTTACCATCTCCTGAAATGCGCTATCTGATTTGACGCGGATAATCTTTTTGACTTCTGCCTTTAATAAAATCTGTCTTTCGGTGTGGTTCATCGTTAACCCCGTAGTTATGTGCCTAACTGCTCAATACCGAAATATTAAAGCTCAGGGGGTTGGGAAATACTGGAAGTGGGAGCAAATAAAACTGGAAGCGAGCGCGGGATTTCCTAACGATGAAAGGTCAAATACTGGAAGTGGGTACTGATGCTGGGAAAAACTGGAAGTCAGAGGAGGGCTAAAATCGAATAATGGAAGCGGGGCGTTAAATCCCACTCAAAACTGGAAGCGGCTAGGCAGGATGTGTAAATGATTGGATGAATATTGGCAATGTGCTGGCTGGCTATTCGTGGTCTTGGGCAAATTGGCGTTCTGCCTCTAGGTTGATGTAATCCAGATTCAGGCTAGTTTTCAGCTTCAATGCCTCACCGATGATCTTCCGGCACTGCTCGGCATCAATAGACATCCCTTCGCCGAAGTCGCACAAGGAGTTATAGACATCTCTGGCTAACGCCAACTTATTAATTCCTGTTGCTCTAACATGTTTCCCACTAAGTTGCCCAATGAAAGTGGCTTGCCCTGCGATTATTTCAAGAAGCGTGTCTCTTCCTCTAAAACTATTACCAGCCTCTATAGTTGGCGGCATGGGTTCCAGTGGATCTATATCCTGTGGGATGGATTCATCAGTAACTCCTGGGATTATTATCTCAGCCAAAATGTGACTACGCACTTCATCAGGCATGACTTTGGCTATAGCTTCTCTATCAAAGCCTATAGAATAGAAGTCATCATCTGACCAGTAGCTACCTTCCTCACCATCTGCCGGATGATTGAAAGGGAGGCAATTATGAGATCTCAGTTTTAAAAGCATAGCCGCCAAAATATCAATATCCGGCTCCCAATTTGAGACGCGACAAAGCTCATAAAAGTGATCCATAGTCACCAGATGGGGCAGCTCACGCGCGTTATCGGTTCGTTTTAATCTCATTAGCAACCAGTCGGCAACAATAGAATAATTGCTGCGCCCCTCGTTAACGTGCCATACCGACTCGGCTAAATCAGCAAGGCTGATAAACGTTTCGGCGGCATCAATTACTTCCGATTCAATATCTAACACGGTTCCCCTCCGTATTATCCCATTAGGAGCCACGCCAGCCGTTGGGTACGGTTTTCGGGAGCTACCCTAGACGCGGCTTATTTCTTACTAATAACCTCGGATTATTATACTTCGGTTTATGTTGGTTTTGTAGTTTTACTGTTGATTTATACAGCTAGTTTACTTCTGATACTCACAACGCCATTGGCTAAAGTTGAACCTGTCGCCGCTGCCTCCAGCGTATCTGCCCACCAGCACATTAAAACCTTTCTTCTCTCTAGGTAGTTGCTCCGGTTGTATGCCCGGCGCACCTCGTCTTTGTCTGTATGTGACAGGGCAGACTCAATCACGTCAGGGTCGAATCCTGCGCTATTGGCGGCGGTGCTGAATATAGACCTGAATCCGTGAGCGACTAACACGCCACGAAAGCCCATACGCCGTAGTGCGGCATTTGCCGTTTGGCTGTTCATCGGCTGTTTTGGGTCTTTCAGGCTTGGGAAAACATAATCACGGTGTTTACTAATCGGCTTCATTTCCTCAAGGATTGCCACTGCCTGCGGTGGTAGCGGGATGATATGGTCGCGGCGCATTTTCATCCGTCCGGCAGGGATAGTCCACGTTTTCGCTTCAAGGTCGATTTCATCCCATCGGGCAGATGATGCCTCGGCAGGGCGGGTCACTGTGAGTAGCTGCCATTCGATTAACAGACGGGTCTGCCTTTCAATGCTAGCAATTGATAGCGCCCGCATTAGTTCTGGCAGTCTGTCCGGTGTGATAGCTGGCATTGGCTTCTTAGTCGGAACAGGGAAAGCCTTACGGACATTGGCGGCGGTGTTTACCTCAATCAGGCCGCTGTTGGCTGCGTAGTCCATTACCTCATTAACGCGCTGCAAAACACGCTTCAGGGTCTCAAGGTTGCCCCTCGCTCTAATTGGCTCAAGCACATTAACGAATATGCGGGCGGTTAGTTCTGTTACTGGACGGTCGCCAATCTCTGGGAATATGTATTTTTCCAGTGATCTCCAAATATCCTTTGTTGTGTTGGCGGCTAGGTTCTGCGCTTTCTTCAATTCGTACCAGTCATCGGCAACGTTTTTAAAGGTATTGCCTGCGCGTAGCTGTTCTGCTTCTTTCTGCTGGGTTCGGTAGTCCTGCGGATCAATGCCTTTTGCCAGCATAGCCCGCGCATTGTCTCTGGCAGCCCTTGCATCCAGTAACGAAAAGTCAGGGTAGTTTCCCACGGTTAATGTCGTGCGCTTGCTGGTGGCGGGTCTGTAGTAGCGTATCTGCCACGTTTTAACGCCGGACGGTTTGACCAGTAGAACCAGGCCGCCGCCATCCAGTAAGGACATTTCCTTATCGGTAGCTTTGGCATTCTTCACCTGTGTAGCGGTGAGCGGGGCAGTTTTTTTAGGCATGGGACTAGCTCTTTTGGGACTATGCGAAATCTAGTCCCTAATCTAGTCCTAAAAAAACCGGCTGTAAACGGTGATAACCAAAAGCTACAGACAACAAAAAACCCGCAAACTCAGTGAGAATGCGGGTTCTTGTGGGGTTTCCATCAGTAACCGGTACTAACAGAATAATGATTTGGTCGGCACGAGAGGATTTGAACCTCCGACCCCTGACACCCCATGACAGTGCGCTACCAGGCTGCGCTACGTGCCGACGCTGGACTCACATAGTACGTATAATTTTGCAGATTGCAATATCTGCAGGCGCTAACTGACTCATAAATAATCAGTTTGCGATAAAACGTTTTTCTTCCGTCAGGACCTGTAACAGCAAGCCCAGCTCCGGTCTTTGGTTGCGCAGTCGCTGACCCTCGGCATTGTAAGTGGTGTAATTCCCGTCATTATCCAGTACCAACGTAGAATCCGGAGTAGTGATGATCAGACGGTTATTGTTATCGCTGGCGGTGACCCAGTGATGCCGTTGTTGCGGGCTAAACAAATCCTCGCCCTGGGAGTAATTTTCTGGCGCTGTAGTGACGTGCAGCAGACGCTGCATCAGCGTGGTCATAATATCCTGGTGCTCGGTGAGATTTTCCACCGACTGTGCAGGAGTGGATGGCCAGTGTACGACTAACGGTACCTGTAACCGCTGGCGGTTACCATCACTATTATCATCTCCGCCTAATGCCACACCACGGCGTGCTGTAATAATCACTACCGTATTGTCCAGTTTCCCCTGTTGCTGCAGGACAGAGAGAATCTGACCAATTTGCTGGTCGGTAACGCCGGCGGTGCGGTCGTAATTTTGCTGGCGGGCTGCAGGGGTATTACCACTGGCATCAACTCCGTCCAGAGAAACCCAGGAGAACCAGGGGGCAGTCGCCCCCTGCTGCTGCTGTAGCCAGTCCTGCCATTGCGCCACGGTCTGTTGATCATTTTGCTTTTTGGCCGGTGGCAGAGAATAATCGGCCAACAGTGCCTGGCGATATAATGGCTGGTTAAACCCTTCTGAAGAGAATAAACCAAACTGATATCCCTGAGTATTCAGAGCACTTAATAACGCCGATGGTGTCCGGCTGGACAGAATCCCATCCATATAGCTGGATGAAATACCATAAAACAGGCCAAACAAGCCGTTCTCGTTGTTCTGACCGGAACTGTAATGGTGCATAAAACGCACATTCTGGCTGGCAAACTGACTCAGAATTGGAAAGTTTTTAGCCACAGACGATTCATTAATGCCGTTGACAGTAATCAGCAACAGATTGTGATGGGTGGCATTTTTTTCAAAACTGATATCGCTCAGTGGGTAAGCTACCGACACGGCATCCGGATCACCTTGCTGAATCAACCGGCGTTGATATTCTTCCGGGTCCAGTAAACCATGTTTTTCCAGGAATCGTCGGGCGGTCATCGGATACGACAACGGCAGATTGGCCTTCTGCATGGTAATGGGGCGATAGAAATTAGCGTCCGCCCAGATGTACATCAGATGGCTGGAACAGAAGGCGACGATAAATAACACGGCCAGTGGTTTGCCGAAACTTCGACGGTTAAGGCTCCGCAGTTTCTGCCAGCTCCAGGTAGCCAGGAGTATCTCGACAAGAAACATCAACGGGACTGCAATAAACATTAATTGCCAGTCGCGTGTCATCTCACTTTGTTGTGGATTGACCACCAGATCCCAGACCACCGGATTCAGGTGGAGATGAAAGCGGTCAAACACTTCGCTGTCTACCAGCAGAAGTGTCAGCCCGCTGGTGGCCAGAATCGCTGACAGTGCCCGCAACAATCGCTGTGACATCACGATAAAGGTTAGCGGGAAGATAATCAGCAAATAGACGGCAAATACAATAAAACTGAAATGACCGATCCAGCTACAGTAAGCATAAATTCTGCCCGCCAGTGAGGCAGGCCAGTCAGTGACCAGCAGATAACGGCTGCCAAGAATAAGCGCAAAAAAGATATTAAACAGGGCGAACCAGTGGCCCCAGCTTATCATCTGGGAGACTTTTTCCCTGTAGCGCTGCTGGTTGTTTACCATAGTGATCAGATCATATCATTATTAATGTGCATGATCTTCGCGGACAGAAGCCTGCAGGGCTTCCGCGAAGGAACGAGCCAGTGTATGGCGTTGTGCGGGAGAAACACTGGAGTTGATCAGGTTGGTGACCATGTTACCTAACACCATCAGTGAAAGGTCGGTCGGGGCCTGGTTTTTTTCCAGCACTTCTGCCAGTTCTGCGAGGATCTGTTCCACGCGTTCGTCACTATATCGGGATGATTGAGGCATATTATCAGTTAACTAAGTCGTAAAAGGCGGACATTCTACTGCAAACGCCGTTTTTTTTCTGCAATTTTATTGTTTGTTTATCTTAAGCACTTAGGCAATTTTGTTAACCTCTGTTGTAACGTATTACCGCTGTTTTTTCACTGTTTTTCGCATCCTTGCGGTTTTACTTCTTATGTGCTCTATGTCAGAGAGTCTGTAGTGCTGTACCAGCGATTTGCATTGAAAGACGGGCGGGGCAATGGTTGAATACGCATCTGATTGAGAAGGAGAGTCTGCCATGAGTCTGGATATTGACCAGATTGTCGTACACCAGTTGATTAAACGGGGTGAAGACCAGCTTGAGCTGGTACTGCGCGATTCATTGCTGAGCGCAACGGAAGCCGTTGCTGAGATGCTGGAAGAATTACACCGTGTTTACAGCGCTAAAAATAAAGCTTACGGCCTGTTTAACGAAGACAGTGAACTTGCTGAATCACTGCGCGAGTGCCGTAACGGAAATCAGGACTTTTTGGCTTTCAGCCGCGCAGCCACGGGCCGCCTGCGTGATGAGCTGGCGAAATATCCTTTTGCCGATGGCGGGGTGGTGTTATTCGCCCGCTATCGTTATCTGGCCACCGAATATCTGCTGATATCTGTGCTGAACAGCCAGAGTAGCATGCGGGTCAATGAGAGTCTGGATATCAGTACTACTCACTATCTGGATATTAATCATGCAGATATTGTGGCCAGAATCGATCTTACTGAGTGGGATACCCGGCCGGAATCTTCACGCTATCTGACGTTCCTGCGCGGACGGGTGGGGCGTAAAGTGGCTGATTTCTTTATGGACTTCCTGGGAGCAGGGGTAGGACTGGATACTAAAGCTCAGAACCGCAGTTTGTTACAGGCTGTTGATGACTACTGTGATGAAGCCAGTCTGGATAAAAAGGAACGTCAGGATTATCGTCAGCAGGTCTATACCTACTGCAACCAGCAGTTACAGGCTGGCGAGGAGATAACCGTACAGGAGTTATCCGGTGAACTGCCATCGCTGGGGGAAAAAAGTTTTGAAGATTTCACCCGGCAGCAGGATTATTCACTGGAGGAAAGTTTTCCTGCAGATCGCGGAACTTTGCGTCAGTTAACTAAATTTGCCGGCAGCGGCGGGGGACTGACGCTTAATTTCGATGCAATGCTGCTGGGTGAGCGAATTTTCTGGGATCCGGCTACAGATACGCTGACGATAAAAGGTACGCCGCCTAATCTGAGAGATCAGTTACAACGCCGTACTTCAGGTAAATAGCGGTTGAAAACTTCAGAGATAAAAAAAAACGCCGCATTATGCGGCGTTTTTTGACTGGCCGTGCAATTAAGCGCGAACGAAGTCGATGTGTGCCAGTTTTGGCTTGAACGGGTGACGCTGAACAGCCTGAACTTTGACTTTGGTTTCTTTACCGTCAACAACCACAGTCAGAACTTCTGAGTAGAACTCAGGGTTGACCTGCATGTTAATAACAGCGTCATGATCCAGTTCGATAGCTACAGCTGCTTCGTTTCCGCCGTAAATAATGGCTGGAAATTTGTTAGCTGTGCGCAGGCGGCGGCTCGCACCCTTACCCTGCTCTTTACGTACTTCTGCATTAATAGTGAACATCTTAATTTCTCATTTTAATTCTGCTACAGGCGACCCAGCAACAGAAGGTTATCCCAATGTACTTTTACCGAATGTAAAAGTGCGCGGCATTATAGCCGCTTCCCTGGCAGCGGGCAAATAAATTCGGGACACAAGGGCTTAACGAAGCTGATTGGCCTTACGGTAACGCCCCTGATAATCAAATACTTTATGGCGTATTTGCCAGAAATGACCTTTCTTACGGGCAACAATAAAGTCGGGATGACGGAACAGTTCACCGCAACCGGCCAAATCCGTCGCATTCTGCCAGCGTAACTGGGTGCCAGGCGCTTTATGATGATGGCGGATAAACAGGAGTTCAAAAATATGGCGTTGTGCGGCGGTTTCCAGGCGAAACTGTTCGCTGACATCACTGCCATCTTCGTCATAATAGGTCACTTTCAGCCATTCCCCGCGATTATCCTGGCCCGGGTGCAGGGTCATTCCGGCACAACGTAACACCAGTGCATCCTTGAGTTTCAGCGCGGCCCTGAGCATATCGTCAGGGTCTGCCAGCACACACTGACACTGGTGACAGACTCTGGCAGCAATATCATTTTCCGCATTACACTGCGGACAGGATTTAAAACGAAACCTGAAATCACATTGCTGTCGTGGCTCGTCAGGAGGCTCAATCATTCCCTGGCATCGGCGACCGAAATGTTCACTGATGGTCCCGTCGGTCGTCATCTTTCCCCAGAAAGTATTCGCAAATCCGCAGGCAGGGCAAAATACCTGTACGGGCTGATTATCGCTGGCCCCTTTGGGGCTGCCAATTTCCGGGCTGTACAGGTCGTGGGGATTTCCGGCATAGTCGAGAATCAGGCAATCCTTCTTCCCTGCAGACAGACGCAACCCGCGACCGACAATCTGTTGATACAAACTCACCGATTCGGTCGGGCGAAGAATCGCTATCACATCCACATGCGGAGCATCAAAACCGGTCGTCAGAACGGACACATTGACCAGGTATTTGATCTGTTGTTGTTTAAATGCCTGCAGGGTTTCGTCGCGCTCTTTTGCCGGGGTCTCACCACTGATCAGTGCACTTTCCGGGGGTAACAATCCCAGAATTTCCCGGGCGTGCATCACGGTGGCCGCAAAAATCATGACCCCGAGCCGTTGTTCAGACAGTTCAATAATCTGCTGTATAATCGCCGGAGTGACTCTGCGCTGTTGACGAAGCTGTTTATCCAGTTCCCGCTCAGAGAACAATCCCTGTTGACCGTTGAACAGTGCCGAAAAATCATAATGCACTACCGGCATATCCACACGCTGTGGTTCCACCAGATAGCCCTGTTTAATCATATAGCGTAAGGGCAGTTCATAAATACATTCATGAAACATAGCCTGCTCGTCACCACGTACCATGCCGTGATAGTGAAAGTGATAAATCCAGCCTTTTCCCAGCCGGAAAGGGGTCGCTGTCAGACCCAGTAGTTTTAGGTCAGGGCGCCGCTGGCGCAGATAACTGAAAATGGTCTGATACTGGCTATCATCATCGTCGGCGATACGGTGGCATTCATCGACAATGACCAGTGAAAATTCAGCGTCAAACGCATCAAGGTTCCGTGCGACAGACTGCACGCTGCCAAAAACGACTTTTTCCTGGCTCTGTTTTTGCTGTAATCCGGCAGAAAAAATGTCCGCCGGCTGGCCCAGGGCCTGATATTTGGCATGATTCTGGGCCACCAGTTCTTTCACATGCGCCAGCACCAGAACTCTGCCCCGGGCTTTACGAGCCAGTTCAGCGATAACCAGACTTTTGCCGGCCCCGGTAGGTAACACAATCACTGCCGGTTGCGGATGCTGACGGAAATAACGAATGGCGGCATCCACCGCTTCCTGCTGATAAGGGCGTAAAGTAAAAGACATAAAACATCACTTTTGTAAGGAGTATCGCATCAGATGACATATCACCACTGACAGTCAGCTTAGGTTCACGTTATAATGGCAGAACGAAAATGGCGCTAAGCGCCATTGTATTTTCCCTTCGCTGCAACAGGCAAAAAGAAATTCATGCGACTTGATAAATTCATCTCTCAACAACTGGAAATCAGCCGGGCTATCGCCTCACGAGAAATTCGTGCACAAAAAGTCACTGTGGATGGCGAAATCGTTAAGGACAGTGCTTTTAAGTTAGAACCGGAGCATCAGGTTGAGTATGACGGTAACAGTCTGCAACAACAGACGGGCCCGCGGTATTTCATGCTGAACAAACCAGAAGGTTATGTCTGTGCAACGGAAGATGAAGAGCATCCGACGATTATCTATTTTCTTGAGGAGCCAATGGCGTGGAAGCTGCATGCTGCCGGGCGGCTGGATATTGATACTACCGGACTGGTATTACTGACCGATGATGGTCAGTGGTCGCATCGCATCACTTCTCCGCGCCATCATTGTCAGAAAATCTATCATGTGACGCTGGAAAATCCGCTGGATGAGCAGGTGGCAGAACAATTTTCCAAAGGTATTGAGTTACGTGGCGACAAAGATGTGACTAAGCCTGCTGCTCTGGAAGTCCTGAGCCCGACAGAAGTCTTACTGACCATAAGTGAAGGTCGCTACCACCAGGTGAAGCGTATGTTTGCAGCCGTTGGTAACCACGTCGTGGCATTACATCGCCAACAAATTGGCGAGATTGTGCTGGATGACGCGCTGGAACCGGGGGAATACCGTGAGCTGACCCGGGAAGAGATCGACAGCGTCGGGTTACCGGTCGAATTACAGAAAAAAATAGCGGGTCGTTAGTTATTTTCGCGGAGATACACCTTGAGGCTGATTGTTATTCTGGGTTTGCTGGCCATGCTGATGCCACTGTCTATCGACATGTATCTGCCGGCGATGCCACAGATTGCACGTGAGTTAATGGCACCCGATGGTAAGGTACAGATGACGCTGAATGCCTATATTCTGGGCTTTGCCGTCGGGCAGTTATTTTATGGGCCGCTGTCTGACAGTCTGGGGCGTAAAACCGTACTGCTGCCGGGAATACTTATCTTTATTCTGGCCGCAATAGGATGTGCGATGGCAGGCACCATCGACCATCTGATATGGATGCGACTGGTGCATGGGCTGGCAGCTGCTTCAGCAGGGGTAGTTATCAATGCGGTTATTCGTGACAGCTATTCCAGCGCAGAGTTTTCCCGAATGATGTCGGTGATGATGTTGATAACCACCCTGGCACCGTTGGTTGCTCCCATTCTTGGAGGGTGGTTATTACTTGCAGGTAACTGGCAGGCTATTTTCTGGGTACTGGCGGTTGCGGCAGCCATTGGATTCCTGCTGGTTACCTTTGTCATAAAAGAATCGTTACCGGCAGAAAAACGGCAACCACTGCATCTGAGGACTATTCTCAGTAATTTCATTATCTTGTTTCGTAATAAAAAAGTCTTCAGCCTGATGATGGCCAGCGGCTTTTCTTTTGCTGGCTTGTTTTCATTCCTGAGTTCCGGCCCGTTTGTGTATATCAATCTGTTTCACGTTTCTCCACAACACTTCGGCTATTACTTTGCGCTCAATATCGTGTTTTTATTTGTGATGACGTTAATTAATAGTCGGGTGGTGCGTAAAACTGGCCCCCTGTATCTGTTCAGAATGGCGTTAATTATCCAGTTTATTATGGGGTTGTGGCTGTTGTTGGTTTGCACGTTTCACTTAGGTTTTATCCCACTGGTGGTGGGTGTGGCTGCTTTTATCGGTTGTGTATCGATGGTAGCATCGAATGCGATGGCGGTAATACTTGATGAATTCCCACATATTGCCGGCACAGTCTCTTCACTTGCCGGAACTTTGCGTTTTGGTATCGGTGCTATTACCGGTGCGGTCTTGTCATTATTTAGCTTCACTTCCCCCTGGCCAATGGCCGGCATGATTGCCGGTTGCGCAACATTGTCGGTGCTACTCTTCTGGTATGCCTCGCGCCGTAAAGTCGCCTGACAATCACTGCCGGAAAAAGCCCTGTGGTAATCTCCCCATTTTTAACG
>NZ_DDVT01000006.1:0-19638 GCF_002345795.1 Tatumella sp. UBA2305 | reverse complement strand
TTGCCACCGCCATGACCCCGGGGGATGACCGGATCATCGGTTCGGATATGGATGACCGGCTGCAGGGCGGGCAAGGCGACGACTACCTGAATGGCAGCTACGGCAACGATCTTTATATCTACGCCCGTGGTGACGGCCACGATACAATTGAGGAATATTCCTTCAGAGGGACTGACGACCGGCTGTGGCTGAAAGACATTACCGCCTCGCAGGTGACGGTCTGTCGTGACGGGGCCGATATGCTGCTGACCATTGCCGAAAGTAGCGCCGGGGCCGGCGACGGCGGTTCGGTACGGCTGGTGGGTCAGGCCGCTTCGGGCAGTTATGAAGCAGGTGTGGAATGGATAGATTTTGCCAATGGCGTTAGCTGGGATGCAAGCCGGATCAGTGAATGCTTTGACCCGCAAACCCCCACCCTGTTCACCACTCCCCCCGAAATCACGCAGGGATATGAAGCGTTGTATCTGAGCCACGATATGATCTGATACAGGCCATTGAAAAATAGCGGCAGAGTATCAACCCACTGCCGCTATATTCACTCAGTAACTTACCAGTGCGGTGACCAGGTCGGTATCCAGCGAGGCAAGCGCTAAATTAAATTCTTCTAAAGGTGATTGCCGGTTCTCAGTGGCATTACAACAGGTCACGCCCTCGTCATTCGTCACCAACGGAGCAATATTGCTGACCAGAATGTCAGCGCGATCTAAAAATGCAATCTGCGGTGCAGCGGACACAAAATAAAGCTTCAGCCATGGCTGATGGGTTGAAGGCAGTGTCACTTCCACCAGTCAGTACACGAACTACCGTTAAACGTAGCGGATTTACCGGAGCCGTGGGCACGTTTTCAAGGCAAACTTTTCTGTGTCATGATGATTTGGAATCATTTGCTCTCCGGATTACTGTATTAGCCATAAAGGAAAGCAATCATATTGAGTTTCATCCCCGGATTATTTACTGAGAGTGTGTATGTCCGCTACACTTCCCCAAAAATACCAACATCACATGAAATTAAGAAATACTGCACGACAGCTACTAAACTACTATAGTTGTCATGCAGTCATACAATCAAAAACAATAAGATACTCGCATACCAAAATAACTAACCATCGTTATTTATGTAAAACAGTATCTCATTTATCGAACATTTGCCAAATCACCTTTCAATGCAGTTCCAGCGATAAACGTGCCTGCATGACATTCATAATTATTGCGATCACTATGTTCATTCCTTTTGTAGAAACTAACAATATTAATAACAGCATTAGCACCTGATTTTTTCGCAGCCTCTTGTAAGCTCAGCAGCGCACTCTGCAACGCCCAGTTACAGGCATCTGTATCTGATTTATTGAATGAGTTAGTTTTTTTGTTTGTGACTACACCTGAAGAAATAATCCGCCCCTTAGGTCCTGTGCCGGCGAGATAGAACTTCACGCTGCCATCAAGTTTATGTTCCTGTGTCATTTGTTGTACGACGGTGTTAAACGGCAGGTTGTGCACAGTATCCCGTGCCTGGCTTATCGCCGGAAAAATGAGCGCCGAGGATAAAACAACCAGGGACAATAACTTATTCTTCATAATATATTACCTTACAATCAGATTTATGGTTTATACAGGTTTTTGCACTACAACATTAATGAGGGTTTCTTCACGTATTCCGACAGGCGGCGGTGATTTAATTCTGAGCCTTTCCAGTAAACCAAAATCCTTTGCACGACTCCACCATAAATACGGGTATGACACATTTGAAGCATCGAACTGAAAACCTTGCTTTTTAAGCATCGCAAGATATTCATCCGCACTTTTTTGCACATGCATCGGATGTCTAAAAAACCACCGAATCACCCAGGTATCGATATAATATTTAGTCGATTCAGCAAACATCAGAATGCCCCCCGGTTTCAGAACGCGGAAAAACTCAGCTAATGCTTTTTCCTGTTCAACTAAATGGTGAAAAGTCTGGTGGCAAAAGATGATATCCACACTATTACTGTCCAGCGGAATGTTCGCACAATCCCCGCCTTTTATCTCGGCATTTATTCCCTGATTATCTGCTTCCTTCTGGCTCAGTTGTAAACTCAATGGATCAGCATCAATACCGATTATTTTTTCGGGTCGGAAATGTTTATTTAAATAACGAAACGATTTGCCCTGACCACAGCCAACATCTAATAATACATTTTTTTCCGGCAGCGGCCCTGGCAGTAGTTTTTTTAAATCATTAATAGCAACCCGTAGTACATGGTGTTGCCATACATGTGTTCTGAGGAATATAAAACCAATTCTGGTTTCCTCCACATAAGTCGGACTATGAAATTTATTCACCACATGACCCCTGGCATATCTGCATAAGAGTATTAAGACGACGCGACGATTCAAAAACAAAAGGGTTACCGGTATCCCAGGCATGCCCTGCTAAAACAGCACAGATCATCTGACGAATTTCAGGGTTGGGAGACTCCCAGTAAATGACGTCCTGAAAACCACCGCTATACCAATTCCCCACATAGGTTCTGAAACAATCTATCCCGGTGCTAAGACGATCGGCATACTCCAGAGCCCAATCAACAGGCTCTCCTGAAAGTTCTCGGGACACTAAATTCGCCGCAAGACTCGCTGAACGAATGGCAATGGTGACTCCTGAAGAAAATACCGGATCCAGAAACTCCGCAGCATTTCCCAGTAATGCATAACGGCGGCCATAAAGACTTTTAACATTTGCAGAATAACCTGTCAGACTTCTGACTGGTGTATCCCAGACACTGTTTCGCAGCACGTGCTGTAACGTGGGTGTTTCAGCAATAGCCTGCAGCAACCTGTCTTTTTCATTTCCTTCAGATGCAGAAAAATAATGCTCCGCCCCCACCACTCCGATTGAACTCCGTCCGTTACTAAAAGGAATAGTCCAGAACCAGATGTCCTTGTTTGTTTTATGGGTGGTAATTAATATTTTACTACGGTCAAAATCGCTTTCAGCAATATTATCTTCTACATGAGTGAATATTGCTTTACGCGGCGGCAACGTGCTGGGGGTTTCCAGAGATAATAACCTGGACAAAACCCGGCCATAACCACTGGCATCCAAAACAAAATCAGCACTACAACGATACACACTCCCATCCTGTTTTTGAATTACCAGGACAGGCTGATGTTCAAAGTCAGCCGAAATAACCGTTTCGTTAAAGCGAATCTCTGCGCCTTGTCTGACAACTTCATCAGCCAGCAGTTGATCAAACTTATCGCGTTGAACCTGGAATGTTGTGGGTTTTCCCGGGGTAAAACTTTCAGAGAACTCGAAAAAACTGTATTTTTCGTTATGCCTGAATGCGGCCCCCGTTTTAACCTGAAAACCCGCGTCAGCGACCACTCCTAATAATCCCGCAGCTTCAAGGTCGTCCAGACAGGAGCAGAGTAAACTTTCACCGATTGAAAAACGGGGAAAAGTTTCTTTCTCAATGATCAAAACCTGATGACCACGTTTTAAAAGCAATGATGCGGCCACTGTACCGGAAGGTCCGGCACCAATAATTATAATAGTGTGGTGATTATCCATAATGCTCAATATATCCTTTACAGGGTTAGACATTACTTAAATTAACAAACTAAACAACCCATTATGATGTGGTTAAACAACACAATTCATCAAATTCACCGAATATTATGGCCAGCGTTTAATGACCAGTGAAGTATTAATCCCGCCAAAGGCAAAATTATTGGTCTGAATATACTCACAATCAATTTTACGTCCATTGCTCATGATATAATCGAGCTCACCGCATTGTGGATCAGGAGAAACCAGATTTAATGTCGGCGCAAACCATCCCTCACGCATCATTTCTAATGACATCCAGGCTTCCAAAGCTCCACAGGCACCTAGCGTATGTCCGAAATAGCTTTTGAGAGATGAGATAGGTCTGTTTTTCCCAAAAACTGCTTCTGTCGCCAGACTCTCAGCAATATCGCCTCTTTCTGTGGCAGTACCATGGGCACAAATATAGCCAATCTCAGATGGCGAAATCTTCGCCATTTTCAATGAATTCTCGATACAAATCTGAATCGTATCACGTTGAGGTTGGGTAATATGTGCTGCATCACAGTTTGTATGGAAACTGATGATCTCACCATATATTTTGGCCCCGCGGGCCTGCGCATGATCAAGGCGTTCAAGAATTAACGTGCCAGCCCCTTCACCAATCACCAGCCCATCCCGCTGGCTATCAAAAGGAGAAGGTGTGGTCGATGGTGAATCATTACGCTGGCTGGTAGCAAAAAGCGTGTCAAAAACCGCAGCTTCAGACGGGCATAGCTCTTCGGCTCCACCGGCTATCATCACTGTCTGGTAGCCATGGCGAATAGCTTCCCAGGCGTAACCAATAGCCTGACTGCCGGAAGTACAAGCGCTGGATGTCGGAATAACCCGCCCTTTAATTCCGAAGAATAATCCGGTATTAACCGCAGTGGTGTGGGGCATCATCTGCACATAAGTAGTACCAGTAATATTATTGGTGTGCTTTTCAGTCAGCATGGTGGCAAATTCGCTGACAGGTCCGGTACTGCCGGTTGAAGAGCCGTAAGCAATGCCTGTATTCCCGTTTGTCAGTACAGGATCGTCACACAGTCCGGCATTTTCCAACGCTAACTCTGTCGCCCGGGTCGATAACAACGATACCCGGCCCATCGCCCTGATACGTTTACGGGTATAATGTTCAGGCAGGGAAAAATCGTCGATTGGCGCGCCCAGCAAAGTATTCAGCCCGTCATAAATTTGCCATTCAGGCATGCTTCGTACGGCATTAACACCGCTTTTCATTTTAGTGGCGACTGACAGCCAGTCATTTCCAAAGGATGTGACGCCACCCATCCCGGTGATCACTACGCGATGGATCATACAATGCCTCCATTAATAGAGATCACCTGCCGGGTCACATACCCTGCAATATCAGACATCAGGTAACTGACCAGACCGGCGACTTCCTCACTTTGCCCCATGCGCTTCATCGGAATCTGCTGCATTATCTCTTTCAGCACCGCAGGTTCTTCGGGTGCCATCCCTGTGTCAATTAACCCCGGAGCAACACAGTTAACGGTTATTTTCCGTTTTGCTAACTCTAACGCCAGTGCCTTAGTCGCACCGATTATCCCGGCTTTCGCTGCACTGTAATTGACTTGGCCGCGATTGCCGGTAATCCCAGACACCGAAGAGATAGTCACAATACGACCACCCTGTCGCGCCCCAATCATTGGCATCACACAAGGTTTGAGAACATTATAAAAACTGTCGAGATTAGTATGAATAACATCCTGCCAGTCATCATCACTCAATGCAGGAAAAGCTGCGTCACGGGTGATCCCTGCATTATTAACCACGCCATACCAGGCACCATATTTTTCTGTGTCTGCTTCTAACACCTGGCGGGATTGCAGAGCATTGCTCACATCAAATTGTAACAGCCACCCTTCAACACCGGTTTGTTTAACAGCATTGAGCGTCTGTAAGGCCCCCTGCTCATCAGCGTTATAGTGGATACCAATACTGAAACCATCCTTTGCTAATTGCAGGGCAATAGCCTGCCCAATACCCTTGCTGGCACCGGTGACCAGAACACGACGATTCATATGGGGTTCCTATTTAAAAAGCTGAGCCAAATCAGCCTGGTTAGGTTGATAAGTATTCACTCTGCCACTGGCGACTTCATCACCGGCCGAAAGAATGACAGCATCAAAACTGCCCACCCGTCCGTCCTGCATCAATAGAGTGGTGTGTATATCCAGTACTGCATTGGCCGTAAACTGAGGTGAAGCCGTCGTAAGCTGACGCGCGCCCAGTATCATCCCCATGCTTACTGTTTCCTGCTGCTGACTGGCATTGTGCCAGCCATTCCATACCCCGACGCTTTGTGCCATCAACTCCAGAGCAAACCACCCGGGTAGCTCTCCGTCTGCTGTTAAAAAAGGTGCCAGTACTCCTGTCGCAGATACCGTTACCTGGCAATGCGCATGTTGCTCCGACACGGAGATAACTTTTTCCAGTAATATCATTGGTGCCTGATGCGGCAAATAGTCACCAGGAGCTAGATAGTCAGACATGCTGCATCTCCAAGAATAAGGCAGGTATTATTTCCACCAAAAGCAAAGGAGTTCGACAACATTACCCGTCGTTCAAGAGGCTGCGGGCGGGTGAGCAGGCCGCAGGGGGGTAAACTGCCATCCTGAGGAGAACGGTGAAAATCCTGCGCCGGTAACATAAGGCCCCGTTCCATGATCAAAGCACACAGACCGGCTTCAGTAATACCCGCTGAGCCCAACGTATGCCCGGTCAAATGTTTAGTTGAGCTGCAAGGCACCGTGTCTTTAAATAATTCATGAATAACTTTCGATTCGATAGCGTCATTAAGCGGTGTTGCCGTGCCATGCAGATTGATATATCCCACCTGTTGCGGCAGACACTGTGCTGCCGAGAGTGCCATTGTGATCGCGCGAATAGCCCCTTCTCCTTCAGGATGAGGGGCCGAGATATGGTAGGCATCAGTTGATTCCCCGAAACCTAAAACAGCCAGAGGTTGCGGGTCTCTGGTCAATAACATCAGTCCCCCTGCCTCACCAATCGTTATCCCCTGCCGACCGCAGGCGAATGGCTGGCAAAGTTCAGGCGAGAGTGACTCCAGATTATTGAATCCATTCACCGGCATCCTGCTAAGAGAGTCAGCCCCTCCGACCAGAGCGACATCGGCCAGACCAGCCTGAATTAATCTTATTCCGCTAATGATCGCTCGTGCACT
This sequence comes from Tatumella sp. UBA2305, assembly GCF_002345795.1. Taxonomy (NCBI): domain Bacteria; kingdom Pseudomonadati; phylum Pseudomonadota; class Gammaproteobacteria; order Enterobacterales; family Erwiniaceae; genus Tatumella; species Tatumella sp. UBA2305. Next base: position 12,862 of record NZ_DDVT01000006.1, on the reverse strand, counting down.
GGAAGAACAAGCGGTAGACAAGGTATAAGCTGGCCCGGAGAGGTTCAGATAACGCCTCAGAAACCGGGAAGGATCACCCAGCTCCTGCTGAGCGTAATGCCAATGGCTGTTTTCAATATTATTTGCCACGTCACTACGATAACGGTCACCTTCATCCAGTCCGGATGTGCTGGTTCCCATTATCACAGCCACACGGTCATGACCATATTGACGGATAGCCTGTTCTGTATAGGGGCGTATCTGTGCAAGTGCGGCAAGTAACAGTCTGTTATTCCGCGAATCATGTTGCTTAAGATGCGGAGGAACCGGAGGCAATTCCCCCAGTACTCTCCCGACCACCAGCGGAGACTCCGGATCCTGTAACCAGCCGGTTTGCACCTGCAGACCAGGCGCCTTCCCTTGCTGTAAATTTCTGGCAATGTCATCCAGGTTATTACCCAGTGCGTTAACCATGCCATAGGCAGAAATATAAGTCATATTAGTCATTTAAATATTGCATTGTAATTTGGTAATGAAATGCCTGTTGGGTAATGCTGATCGGGACGCGTTTTCCGTGAATGAGCATATAATCAATTTTTGTGATCGTTTGATTGTCAGGATCGATCAGCCGCCGGACCATACCTTCATCAAGCAGTGTCCATTTTTCAGGTAGTTGCTTTTGCCATACTGATACCGGATAAAAACTGAGCATGACGTCTGCAAGCACCTGACTGGCGGGCGGCAGATGGGGCACAACAAGGGATTGTTCGCTATGAATTCCCAGTCGGTCATAAGTGAGTAAAAATAACCGGATACCCACTGGCGATAGGCCGGCCAGCGTGAGTTTATGTTGATCTGCATTCAGCAATACCAATAATGACTGGCTTTTCCCCTGAAAATGCCCGGTCAGCATTTGCTGTGAACTAAAGGGCGGAGTAATACCAGGCGGGGGCAATTCCACTTTAGTCCCCGCCTTCAGCCAGGCTTCAGGTCGGTTTTCTTGCGGATGAGACCGGGTCTGACAACCTGCTATGGTCAGGCTGAATATCGTAAAAAGGCTCAATAACAGACAGCGTTTCATGCGTTTTTCTTCCTTTTACGGCGTTCATACATAGCGAGCGGAGAAACCAGCCATGCGCTGAAAATACCGCTACACAGCACAGTACCAAAATTACTTATTGCCTGAGTAGAACTAAACACCAGCATGCCCATGGTCAATAACGTGGTAATCATCGCCAGCGTAATCGCCTGTAATGAAGTTAACGCAGTTCCCCGTGGGTTACTGAAAAACAAGGTATAGTTAATCCCTATTCCCAGTACCAGGTTTAACGCCAGAATGGAGAATAAAGTAACGGGTTGTCCTGTGATAGCCAGACTGGCAAGTCCGCAGGCCAGTGAAATTATTGACGGTACAACGCTGACTGCGCCTCTTTTGATTCCCAGACGAAGTATCGCGCCGATAATAACAATACCCAGTGCCAGTAATATCAACCCCGAGATCAGGTGACGGTAAGTCGAAAACAGATAGTCAAACCTGGCTTTTCTGTCCACCCAGGATACGCCTTCAAATTGCATTGCCAGATTGTTCAGCGCGGCACTGTCAGTAACTCCCTCCACGGGAATCAATGTGCCTGATAAACCATCAGGCAACGACAGCCATAATAAGCGCCATCCCTCACTGGCCGGGCTTTCCAGCCACTGTTCGGGCGTTACACTCATTGCGTTCAGATCGACATGGACATCCGGTATACCCAACTCCGTCAGTGCTTTTGTTACCTCAGGTGCGGCTTTCCGGATACTTTCCAAATCCTGTTGCTGTTGCTGTAATGAATTAAGCGGTATTGAGCGCCACTTTGCCACCAGCTTGTTCTGCTTTGCCTTGTTTAACGCGGGAAGAAATGCCTCTAAGCGTTGTAATGTTGTTTGCTGGTCCGGCCCATAGACCAGAAACCATTTTTGATCACTCCCCTGCTGTGTCAGGCCGGTGATCATCTTTTCCTGGGCAACTAATCCTGCGGGTAAAGATTGCAATTGAGCAATGTCATCACTGACATGCAACCGGCTGATACCAATAACAGACAATATCATTAATAGCAGGGGTATCCCGTAACGGACAGACTTCCGGTAACGCCACGCCGCAAGCCAGCGAAAAAAGAAAGAGGTAAATGGCATGCTTCTGACCGGCAGGTGACGACTCAGCCACGGATGGCAACATAAAACAGTCAGACACGAACCGGTCAGCCCCGCGATTGAAAACACCGCCATTTGACGTATCCCCGGGAAGGGTGCCAATAACATGATCGCATAAGCGGCAGCAGTGGTCAGCAACGCAAGTAACAGAGTGCGTCCGACTTTTCTGAGGCTCTCCCACGGCGTACTGACCGCCCCATGAACCATTCGCTCAGTCAGGTAGTAGAGTGTGTAGTCGGCAGAAATTCCGATAATACTCAGGCTCATCACCAACGTCATCAGATGCAACTCATGCCATATTAATAACACGCTGCAGGTACCGGCTAAGGCGCCGGTACCGACAGATAACAAACATAATGCCAGCGGTTTCAGCGAGCGAAACACCCACAGAATAAGTAAAAGTACAGCGACGATCGTTGTCACACCTAAGTGACTCATATCGTATTTCGCTTGCTGGCTGGCATGGTCGCTATAGAAACTGGCACTGCGTGCGAGTACTGTAGCCCCTGGGAATTGCTGTAATAATTGCTGTTTTAATAACTCAAGATTTTGTACCAGCAGGTGAGTTTGCTGCATATCGAAGGAATCCCCCCTGAGCTCACCATGGATAAAATACCATTGCTTACCCTGTTTATCCTGCACGGTAAGCCATCCCTTTTTCAGCGATAAATGGCTGCCCTGACCACTGAGATAAAACTGTGCGCCTCTTACCAGCATCAACGGATCGTTTTGCAGTTCTTTACCGCTGACGCCTGAAAAAGCCGAATATATCTGGCTGGTGATCCACTCAATCTGTGCCTGCCCGTGGTCTGCTAACCGGGTCCGGGTATCAGGATCAAGATTCGCATTGCGATGCTGATAAAAGTAACTTCCCCACCGTTGCTGATCCTGTTCACTCATAGGCCCACTGACATGCGCAAGCTGAGGCAACCGGCTGACTTTATTTAACCAGGCATCGGCCACACTGGGATCATCCTGCTGGCCTGCCGAAACCAGCCACACAACCTGTCTGTCTAATCTTTGCATAAACGCATCACTCAGCGCCGGTGGTACCTCATCTGAAACTACGCCGGGTAATAAGCTAAGTACGCTGCTGTTAATGCGGCTTTGCGGGAGTTGCAGCAGCAATATAATCACCAGCCCGCAGCAAACAATAAGCCAGCTGATAGCACGTAATAGCGGATTACTCAGTTTCAAACTCTTCATGCTCTTCAGATGTTAACTGTGTCGGGGTTATTTTATGCTGGCTGAAAGTGATATCAGTGTTATCGCCTTGCTTATCGTACAGCCGGACCTTTTCGATCAGTTGTCCGCCCTGCAGAATTATACGGGTAAAGATCTTATTTAAAGGTGTCGTTGTAGGTGTCAGTACCAGTTGCCACTCTGTAGCAGATTTACTGGTGAAGGCCAGAGTAAAGTTTTTCTCTAACGATGTGCGGTCAAGAGTAAACAGCGCACCAAGCAGCTGGTTAAACTGAAACATCTGAGGGTTGCTTTCAGCTGTAATAACCTGTGCCGGCTGATTATTCACTTTTTGCACCATTCGATCCTGTTTCAGGATCAGTAACATTGGGAACGGTGTTTGCTGCTGCCAGAAAATACCCGTACCTCTGGCCATTATCATATTGCCGGCAGATTTTAACGGTTGAGGCATATCTTTGATGGTTCTGACCTGTTCAAAATGCGCGCGAACGACTGGCTGAGCCAGTAGCTGTTGCTGTAATTGTTCAACAGTCATTCCATTTGCCAGCGGGATAAAAAACAAACAAGCAATAATCAGTATCCTGAATCGTAACATCATGCGCTGACTCCAAGGCATTCAAACAGAACGGGCGGGCTGACGAAACAGAGTTCTTTCGTTTTTTCTTCAACAGCCACCTGAATGGTATAAGCTGTGGTCAGTAACTTCTCTGAGTTTTCGTCAAAAATCTTATAATTAATTTTAAGCCGGTTCTGGTATTCCTCTATTGAGGCCTCAACAATAAAGCGTTGTTCAAATACCAGCACATCCCGGTATTTAACCCGTGAATCCACTACCGGCCAAAGATATCCGCTTTCTTTCATTTGGCGGTACCCATAGTTAAATTTATTCAGCAGCTTTTCACGGGCAATCTCAAAATAGCGAAAATAATTGCCATGCCACACAACGCCCATCATATCAATATCATGAAATGGCACAGACAACGTGACGCGGGCAGTAAAATGCAATCCATTATTCACCGGAAGGTCTCTCAGTTTTATTTTCTGCGGAGTCTGGCAGATGCCAGAAATCAAAGAAGTTGAACCACTCAAGTGGTGATAGCAGTGCGTAATGCTGTAAACGACTGGCATAACGCTCAACTGCGGACTGTAACGCTTGTTGCCGCTCAGCCCGTGGTAATAACAACGGGCTGGCAAAAGGTTCAGCAAAGAGGGTTAATTCCCCCTGCTGGTGTATGCAATTCATCAGAATGACAGGGCAGGCTAATGCCGATGCTAAAACAAACGGCCCCTGCGGGAACGGTGCCGGACGTCCCATAAACGAGCACCAGACAACACGGTGCTGGCCACCACGGGGAGATTTTACAGCAACCCGATCCCCCACAATGGCAACCCATTCACCATTATTCAGTTTATCTTTTATTAAGATTGCCGTATCCGGCCCCATGTCCGTGACCGGCAATAAATTCACTGACGACTCAGGAGCAATTTCATCCATAAGTTGTTTGAATCTCTGCGCATTTTCATGGAATACAATGGCGTTGATTGTTTGTTTTTTAAATTGTATCCCCAATGCACGACATGCTTCGATATTCCCGAGATGAGATGCCAGTATCAGAGTCCCTTTTCCACTATGTTGTTCCAGGCATTGCTGGCTCCCCGCGGCAAAAGTGATCTTTTTATGACTCTGGCTGGAATCCTGCCAGCTTGCCATCTTATCAAGCATGCTGTGGCCGAATTGCAGAAAATGCTGATAGCTGTTGAGCTTTGCTGGCAACGGACGCCCTTGTGCGGTCAATATTCTTCTGACCTGAAATAACCATTCTGCGGAGGCTCTTCGTGCCTGGTGTGCGGTAAGGTAATAACCGGCAATAATCGGGTACAGCAGGACATTGCAGGCTTTACGACCACATAATCGCCATATCAGCATGACAATCCGCATGCCGGTTAATCCACGCACTTCTTCGGTCTCTGCCCAATGTTTTTTGTGTCGCATCAGCAAAGACGGAAGGCGTCTGAGCATGCCAAAAAACAGTCGGGTGTGCATGCGGGAAATACGTAAATTATCTTGCCACGCTTTAAAATGGGAAATCCCATCATCAGGATAAGTTACCCGGGTCGCAATAAAATGACTGTCATATCCCAGCCAATACAGACGAACCATGATTTCAGTATCAAAATCCATCCGCTGCCCGAGTCTGACCTGCCCTGCCAGCCGCAACACAGGCTGTATCGGGTAAACACGAAAACCACACATGCTGTCTTTCAGTGACAATGATAAAGTTTCTATCCAAACCCAGAAATGCGTGATCCACCGGCCATATAATCGTGATTTAGGGATAGAGCTATCATAAACCGGCCGGCCTGAGATAAGTGCATCGGGATAACGGTCTGCCAGAGTCAGGAATTCAGGAATATCTTCTAATGCATGCTGCCCGTCAGCATCAACCTGAACGGCATGAGTAAAATTAAGCTCATCTGCCTTACGGATGCCGGCAATAACCGCTGCGCCTTTCCCCACGTTTCCGGGCAAACGGACCAGCGTTATCCAGTGATGCTGCTTTTGTAAAACGCTCAGATGTTCCTGAGTATCACTGTCACTACCATCATCAACAACGATACAATGCATTCCGAACCGTTCAATTCTGGAAATAACCGAAGCCATCATTCGCCCGTGATTAAAGCACGGGATGAGTATGCAGGGACGTATCACTATGTTCACTGACATAACCTGATTTTTCCCGTGCTGATTGGTTGCCTGTTTTCATGTTCTGTTTTGTAATAGCTGAACTGCAGAATCTGCTGGTCTTCTCTCCAGAGCAATGTCAAAACAACCCCTGATGCCGGCTGTAAAGGTGCCTGGAATTTAACCTGTACCAGACATTTAAACTGATATTCCGGTGTGAGATATTGCCTGGAAAAGTGCATAACCCAGTCAATCTGGGTAACGCCCGGCAGAATGGCTCTTTCAGAAAAATGCCCCTGAAACCAGAACAAATCAGGCTCAACAGTAAAGGCTATTTCCAATTCTGTCGCGGAAAGATGCGTGACTTTAGTATCAGTGGGTATCAAAAAAAAGCTCCTGTAACTCGGGATAGACGCGCTTGTTCATACTATTGACCGGAATCGCCCCAACTACTTTCCAGTAACGCGGGATAGCAATGGGCTCCAGATAATCTTTTAAATGTAAACGCCAGCGATTTTCAAATTCACGCGGTCTGGCAGACTGTTCATCTGCACTAGTGCTGTTCAATACCAGCAGAGCACCAATACGTATTCTTGCCCCCCGACTAATAGTGACTACAGCGGCATCTGTCACCCCGTCGAGTTTCAGAATTCGTTGTTCGATTTCGTCCAGAGATATACGCTTTTCCTCAATTTTCACCACCCGGCCTACCCGGCCAAGCAAATGAAACTGCCGTTCATCAATCGACTGAAATTTATCATCGGACACGTGTGGGGTTTCGTTATTGAGTAAGGGAGAGCGAATACGGCTTACCCCGGCTGATGTTGATAATGAAACGCCGGGCAGAAGATGCCAGGGCGTGAATTCCTCAGAGCAACGGCGGTGAGCGATGACTCCGGTCTCACTGCTACCATAAATTTCATCGATGGATAAACCACACCATTGAGTAATCTTTTGCTGATAGTGCCAGGCTAACTCACCTCCCGCAGATAACAGGAACGAAAGCTTTGGCACTCGCAGGTCACTATCAATCCTTTTAAGGAAAGCCGGACTACTGATAAATGAAAAATGCCGGCCCTCAGGTAATGCGCTGAGTTGTTCTGCATATGTGAGCTGTTGTCGAAAAACAGGAATACCTAATGACATAGGTAACCAGATCCCAAAGGACAAACCATAGAGATGTAATGGTATGACTGAACTGACCAGCCAGCTCTGATGTAGTCGTCCGGTAAACTTTGTCGCCAGTAACTGTGCTTCTGCGTCCATAATTTCTACAGTTTTCGGGACTTTTTTCGGTACCCCTGTAGAACCGGATGTGAATAAATCTATTTGTGTATGAGGTGAAATCTCAGGCAGGATGACGTCTGACAGCTGGCACGGTTGATGCTCAACCATTAATGTTTTTTTCGGAAGTTCAATCGGCAGGTGGCTCAACACACCATCAAAATGGTCCATTTGCTCGAGTAACAACGCCTGACGTTGATGTCCTGCTAAAACCGGTTTTTTCCCGGCATGCAAGAGTGCCAGTAATCCGACGATAAACAGATAGTGATCCTGAATACACACTACCCAGCGTAACTCTGTATGCCGGCTCAATTGTTGATACAGTGACACGACATCACTACGTAACTGATTCAGGGATATTTCCCCCGTGTTATCCCATGCAACAATCGTGTCGGGATCGCGGGAGTTATCCAGCCAATAACGTAATGAAAGAGATTCTGTGTATGAGATTGCTATTTTACTATCCATTGTCTTAAAAGCCATTCACCCGCAATTAATAGTCCAATCAGAACGTAGGAAATAACGCCATTCCACAACCCCCACCACGACATATTTCCACTCAGTGTTGTCACTGCAGAAACAGACCCGTTGATCATAAAAAAAACCGACCAGACCCGGGTAGTATTACGGGTGTGCCGGATAGCCTTCGGCGGTAACTCTGGTTTTTGCAGTCGCGCAAGACGCTCGATGACAGGCATCGAGGTCCATAATGATCCGGTAAATACGGTAAACATTACCACATTGATAACGACCGGATACCACATCAGCCATTGATGTTGTCGGAAAATCAGACTCAGACAACACAACACTATAGCAATGACTGTACCGCCTTTAACCAAGCCGCGCATGGGGCCTTTTGCAGGCATAAACTTTATCAGCCGCAACACCATAACAGCCAATAACAGCGGCGTTATCCAATGCGTTTGTTGTTTATTAACACCAATCCAGACTATGAAAGGCCATGCGAAAATGACCATCGAGATTAAGCATGATCCGATTTTCTTTTTGGTGGTCAGGCTCATTACCTGCCTATCGCTTTTCTGCCAGCAAGGACTCTACTGCATTAACTACATCCTGTACTGTGCGCACATTTTTAAATTCTTCAGGTTTAATTTTTATACCCGTTTTTTTCTGAAGATGAACAATCATGTCAATCGCATCAATACTATCCAGTTCCAGATCTTCATATAATCGTGCCCCCGGAGAAATATCGTTGGGATCGGTTTCAAAAAGCTGCGTCAATAGCTTTGATACTTCCTGATAAATGTCCTGTTTTTCGTACATAGTAAACCCGTTGTTATTTTTTTTGAGATTGAATAAACGCAGCAAGTGTCGCCACAGAGTAAAAATGCTTTCGGACATCTTCACTTTCTGCTGAAAGTGTTACTCCATAACGTTTTTTCAACGCCAGGCCGAACTCCAGTGCATCTATCGAATCCAGCCCCAAACCGTCCCCGAATAACGGCGCATCGGTCTGAATGTCATCGGGTGACATTCCTTCCAGGTTCAGCGTTTCAATAATTAAATTTTTAAGTTCCGGATAAAGATCGTTCATCATTTGACCCTGTTTAAGATAACTGTTGAAGCAGATATTTATTCAACTGCCTGGCGGTTAAAGAGGGTTCTTTATTATCATATTTCTCAAGAAAATCAGTAATATTGATCCGTTCTCTGACACACACATGAAAAACCGGTTTGTTCTTAGGGATACGATACCACGGGCTTTGCTTATCCAGCATCTGCTCGGTACAGGAGATAGTGACCAGACGGATATCTGCCTGGCAACGCACGGCTATATTAGCCGCTCCGCGCTGGAGTTTAATCGGCTGACCGTAAACTGTTCTTGTCCCTTCAGGAAACAAAATCAATGTTTCCCCTGCCGAAAAACGTTCCGAGCAGGTCGGCAGTAAAACTTCCGACTGGCTATTGATTAAATAATCCGCAGCCTTGATAACACCTTTCACAAAAAAGTTCTGTTGAAGTGCACTCTTAACTAAACAATCGGTGTCTGGCATTACTGAAGCTAACATCACATAATCAATCAGAGACGGATGATTGGCGATAACCAGACAACTCCTGTCATTTTTCAGCCAGTCAGTATTAATGAATCTGTAATCCATTATACCGACGATTTTCATGGTTTTCATAAAAACCCGAAAGCACCATGAAATACTGCGGCGCGCCAGCTGACGACGTGCCTGCCCCTCTTTAACGAAGAGATTGAGACAACGAAACCAGATCAATGAAAGTGCTAATCCGCCTATTCCAAACAACGAAAAACACAACACTGTCATCAGAAAACGCCAGATTCTGTTAATAACAGAAATAACACCCTTCACTTATGGCTACTCCACTGCCAGTCAGTGTCTTCACCTGAAATTGTAAATTGATTTTCCCGCCGCAGCAGCGAATAAAGGAACTGAAGGCTCTGGGGTAGAATTTTTTCGGGGGCAGACTCTGAAACTGATTTTTGCCGTGCCGACTTACACTGGTATTCATCACCGGATTCAACGATAAACGCGGTGGCATAAGCCCAGGAAACCGGTGTTTTCTCCCGATAAAAATCCGGAACTTCACCTTCGAAATCAACAAGAAGAACTTTTTTATAGCCGCTACTTAGCAGAGCTCTAGCCTCAACCATTCCCTGATGAAAGGTATTCATTCCTGCAGAAAGTGAGGTCGACACCAGTGGTTTTTTCAAAGTGATTGCCAGACTGCCAACTGCCGAGTTATGTACCGACAGTGCAAAGTCTGTCGGTGAAACAGGCAAATCTTCAGATAACGCAGTGAGTATTCTGAAATTTCTCTCCAGTTCACCATGCTGACTGGTAAACAATAATACATCCGGCTGATGACGCAGAAAAAGCGTCAGGCTGCTTTCTAACGCCAGGCGGCTGCCTGAGTTCAAACGGCGAGCCGTCATGATGGGTAAATTGTGAAGTCTGGCATAGGGGGCGGAAGGATAAATATCAGCATCGTTATCCGCCCATTCCTGCCAGCGTTCTGACGAACTTAAGCCAGGGGCATGAGCTTCCCAGTCGCTGATTTTAACAGTAAAGTGCATGAGTTAAGGTCCGGCAGACAAGCATAAAAATTGAATACTTTAACGAGTAACGGCAGTCACTGCCGGTAAATAGAAATCATGGGCTATTTTTATCATTAAATGCTAATAAAATAAAACAATTGTTAACGAAAACACGACGTTACTAAAGCAAAGCCTTAAATCCCTCCCGTAATCCCATGAATTTAAATAATTTATATCAACAGCTGCTCTGCACGCTCCGGATGTGCAGGATACTTATTACACAATCTGTCATTTATTTGATTACCTTATTTATGATAGCTATCTGATACCTATAAGTATACTCACCCCGGGATATCTCTGTTCTCATTAAAATCATACCTGGTTGTCTGTAAAACCTGACACTTCCTCTTCTTCCCTCCAATCCACAGGCATCATTTCAGCACAGAACCCAGGCCCACACGACATCTCCTGCCAACATTTTTTATCCATTCGATTACAGACAGCCCTACCACATCCGGAAATAAAAGCGAAACAATTTTTCCTTTTATTTTCAGTGGTTTTTCTTGCAGGGTGCTCAGCGAAATACCATACGAACAATATTCAGGAAAAGAGTGAGTTGTTTGTCAAAGATACTGCTGTCGCGATTTCTACACCTGCAGATGGTGTCTGTGAAACGAAAATGAATGCTGAGTCAGGTAAAGCAACCTCCGCTGCCGTCAGAGCTGCTTTCCTCAGGTATTCGGACAATGTTACTATTTATCCCGATTGTAGTAATATCAGTTGCCTTAAAAGCAAACACTCAATGACTCAGGGATATTATGTCGTTCCTGTGATATTGCATTGGGAAGACCGTGCTACTAAGTGGTCAGGAATACCGGACAAGATCGAAATACAAATCACTATCTATGATGCCACAACGAATAACCGTCTTGCTTCAACCATCATTAGCGGTAAGAGCAAATGGGCCAGTTTTGGCGGAGATCATCCTCAGGATTTGTTAGCGGCTCCAGTAAATTCTTATATTTCTGCTTAGTACTGATGATGCTTACCTGGCGAACATCATGGGTCGAAGTAAAACCTCGTACTATTCCAGGCACATTTTAAGTTTATAAAAAATATAGAAAATTATAAAGTTTTAATAGTTAATTTCTAATAAAAGTAAAACTCACAAGATGTCATTAAGACTGGGAGAATAACCTGAGAATGGGGTGAGAGGAATATTATAAGACTTAAAACTGAACAAATACTTTACCCTTAAAAATAATCATCATACTTTTAATCCCACCTTCATAAATTAGCCCCCCCTAACAACAGAACATCAAGGTTAAATATTAAAACAAAAAACCAATAAGCAATGGATAACAAAAGCATTTAACAAAAATTTATTCACCAAAAAAATCGTAACCCTTTAATATACTCTCAATATCCGGATGGCCTTTATATTTCTGTTTAAGTTTTTCTTTAAGCATGCTGGCCTCACTGCAATACCTGTCAACCTGCTTTTCAATTTCACGCTGTCGTTTCTTCGTCAGGTCACTATCCCACTCACCGGATAAATATTCGCAGTTATCAGCGATATCAGTAAAATGTTTTATTTCCGGATTTTCTTCAGGAGATTGCCTGACCTGTGAGTGGGCAGCCCCGCTGAAAACCAGGCATACAAAAATCAAGTTGAGAGTTTTCATTTATCGTCCATCCGTAGACCAGTGAGGCACATCCTTAAATCCTCCCCGGAACTTAACTACACCGTATGTTTTGGCAACCTGATGCAATTTAGCATTCATTCCTGAACATGGAGAAGTGTTAATTTCAATAGTTTCCCCACTGGCGTTGATAATATTCAACACACCTGTCCAGGATGTTCATATCAATGGCGTGTCCTTCGGTATGCCTGCTTTTTAACGCGGGGGCAACGTGTAACCCCTGCATGCCAAAGGCATTTACCATACGTTTTGCCGATGAAATGCTTTTATCCTTTGTTCCGTGATTCCACTCTATACAAGCCCCCGGATAAGAAGGAACATTTTGTGGCAGTATCTTACGGTGAGCTATCATCCATGCCCAGTGCATGAGGCAGGCTCTTTCCGGAGGCCTTAAAGTCGCTGAAACAGTGACTCTGGCTCCGCTGTCTTTTAATGCTTTGAGAAAGCACGCAATACTATTTTTAAAGGGTAAACGAAGATCGGTTATGGAGGAACTTCCTTTAAACTGACTAACCCATTCGGCATCACTTAACTTTTTCATCCAAATTACTTTTGGTTGTTTAAGAAACACTGGTTTAACAGACTAAGTTCGGGACTGCAAGCCATGCATTATTTTTAGATTGAAAAATAGTGGAAGACGTCATCAAAAATAACTTATATTTCTGACTCTAAATGGTATTTATTGGCTCTGTACGATTTGATAAAAATTAACTAATTCTATTGATTAGATTAGATTAACTAAATAGAAATTTCAAATGTACCCCCAAATGTTGCGGTAATCCCCCCTAAAAACCG